>CAYVPZ010000846.1:0-2085 GCA_964453955.1 uncultured Solibacteraceae bacterium
TTTCAAGACCCAGCTTGCTCCCGGGCCGAACGAGAGCATCGTTCGGGTGCTGGTGGGTCCGTTGAAGGACGCCTCGGAAATCGCCCGCACGAAGGCGGACCTCGTTAAGGCCGGCTTCGGCCCCATCGTGAAAAGATTCTGATGATGTTGAAGTGGGACACGCGGCGACAGCCGCGTTCCAGCCACTCCCTGGACAGGATGTTGAGTTGACCAGCGACGCCCTCGTACAAATCGACACGCCGCCCGCCGCCGTCCCCCGCCTGCCCGCGTGGCTGCGCCGCGGCGCCACCCATTTCCCCGCCGTGCAGGCGCTGAAGAGCGACCTGCGCCGGCTCCATCTGCACACCGTCTGCGAATCGGCCCGCTGCCCCAACATCCACGAATGTTTTCACCGCGGCGCCGCCACGTTCATGATCCTCGGCAACCTGTGTACGCGCGGCTGCGGTTTCTGTTCCGTGCCCAAAGGTTCGCCCGCCAAACACGAGTTCACGCTCGATGCGAACGAGCCCGTCAACGTCGCGGCCATGGCGGCGCGGATGCGCCTCCGTTACGTGGTCATCACGTCGGTGAACCGCGACGACCTTGCCGACGGCGGCTCGCGACACTTCGCGCAAACCGTTACCGAGGTGCGGCGCGCGTTGCCCGAGGCGCGGGTGGAAGTGCTCACCCCGGATTTTTGCGGCGACCTCGAGGCCGTGGCGCGCGTGCTGGACGCAGGTCCCGACGTCTTCAACCACAACATGGAGACGGTGCAGGTGCTGTACCGGCGCGTCCGTCCCCAGGCCCGCTACACGCAATCGCTGGACGTGCTCCGCTTCGCCAAACGGTACCGGCCCGGCGCGCTCGCCAAGTCCGGGCTGATGGTGGGTCTGGGCGAACGGCCCGATCAGGTGGAAGATCTGATGGGCGACCTGCTGGGCGTGGGCGTCGACGTGGTCACCATCGGCCAGTACCTGCAGCCCACCCGGCGCAATCTGCCGGTGAGCGAGTACGTGCGCCCGGAACAGTTCGAAGCGTACCGGCAATACGGCCTCTCCCTCGGCTTCCGCGCGGTGTTCAGCGGGCCGTTCGTACGCAGTTCCTACATGGCGGACAAGGTGAATGACCAGGCTTCCCGCGCCCTGGATTAAGTACGCGCTGGCGCTGTTCACGGCCGTCCTGCTTGTCCTCGCGTTCCCTCCGCTCAATCTGGTGTTTCTGGCGCCGGTGGCGCTGGCGCCGCTGCTATTGGCGCTGCTGTGGGAGCCTCGTCCCTGGCATCGCTTTCTGCTCGGCTATGCGGCCGGGAACGTGTACTGGTTCGCCACCTGCTACTGGATTCAGTTCGTCCTCGAAGTGCACGGCGGGATGGGACGGTGGGGCGGCTGGGGGTCGTTCCTGCTGTTCTCGCTGGCCAAGTCGCTGCACCTCGCCGTCTTCGCCATGCTGGCGGGCGCGCTGCTGCCGCGCTGGTACGCCCCTCCGGCGGTGGCCGCGCTGTGGGTGGGCATCGAGCGTACCCACGGTCCGCTGGGCTTCGCGTGGCTGGCGCTGGGAAACGCCGGCATCGACATGGCCCTCCCAATGAGGCTGGCGCCGTTGGTGGGCGTCTATGGGTTGTCGTTTGTCTTCGCCCTGATTGCCACGGGCATGGCGCTGTTGATCGCCCGCCGTCCGCGCCGCGAACTGGCGTGGCTCGCGGCGATCGTGTTGCTGCTTGTGCTGCCTCCTTTGCCCGAGCCGCGCGAGGGAACCCGGACAGCCATTCTGGTGCAGCCGAACCTGCCCGAAGAGGCCGATTGGACACCGGTCACCGCGGACCAGGCCGAGCGCCGGCTGGTGGACCTCACAGCAGCCGCCGCAGCGGCCGGCCACATCGACCTGATGGTGTGGCCGGAATCGCCCGGTCCGTTCTACTATTACGCCGACCCGGGCTTCCGCGAAAAAGTCAGCGCGCTCGCTCGCGACGCCCAGGCCTGGTTCGTTTTTGGCACGGTGGCGGAAACGCCCACGGGCCAGCCGCTCAACTCGGCGGTCCTGCTTTCGCCCGGCGGCCAGCTTGTCGACCGCTACGACAAAATCTTTCTGGTCCCCTTCGGCGAGTTC
>CAYVPZ010000847.1:0-2081 GCA_964453955.1 uncultured Solibacteraceae bacterium
GGCCCTGACGACCGCACCGCCGTGGCCGCCCGCATCGCCGCGCGCGAGCAACACACTCCCCTTTTCGCCGTTGCGCCGTGGGAGCGCGAGCGGATTTCCGAGGTGGTGGCGGCCTGACTTATGTCCCCGGTCCCACGAACCGCATGGTGAAGAAGACTTCGTGCGCTTGCGGCGTGGCGCCCGGTTGTGCATCGTCGTCCCTCCAGTACTGCATGTTCTTCGCGGCGTGATCGAGCGCCGGCTGATTCAGGCTCGCGTTGCTGCTGGCCACCACCTCGGTTTCCGTCAGCTCGCCGCCGGGGGTCAGCATCCCGTGCACCACCACCTCCTGCAGTGCGCCGGCGTTCGCGCCCCCGCCCACAAAGCTGCTCACGTGCCAAGGCTGTGTCATGAGCGAGCCGACGCCGGTCTGGCTCAGCGTGGACGGATCGAACAGGGAGGGATCGGCGTTGCCGGGATCGGTCACGCCTTCGACCCGAGCCGTCACCACCGTCCGGCCCGCCGCGGTGATGGTGAACCCGCCCGGAATCGTCCTGCCGTGAAAGCTGACCGCGTTTGAGTAGTCGTAAAGAACATACACCCCCGGCGCGGGCGACCATGTGATCAACAGACCCGAGTGCGCCTCCACACAATATTCCGAGTCCTCCCAGCGGCGCCCGCCGGCGGCCGGTTTCGCGCGCGAGTTGCGCTCGAACACAATGCAATTCAGCTCGGCGCCGTTCAGCGTGGCCGTGGCCGTGCGCACGAGGGCGTGCGGCCCGATGGCCGCGTAGTTGAAAAAGACGGCGGCGCGGGCCTGCGCCAGGCGAAGCGGTACTCCCCCGGACGGCTGGCTGCTGTACAAAACGCCGCCCGTGTAGAGATTGACCACCGAATACGAGGGGCCTTGCGCCGCCCAGCGGTAGACCTCATGGGCGGGCGAAATGTCGTCGAGGGTCCAGACGCCGTCGGACGATGCCGATCCGCTGACGGTGAGCGTGGTCTTCAGGTGATAAGCCTGAGCGCGCACGTTGGAAAGAGCGTGCGCGCGATCCAGCAGCGTGACGGCGGCGGCCCGTTGCTCGGCATTCTGAACCGGCTGCGCCTCGCCGGTCACCAGCTCGAGCGAATCTTCCGGCACCCTCGGCTGGGCCAGCGATTCGAGCGGCACGTTCTGCGCCCAGACCAGTTGCTGCAGGAGAAAAGACACGGCGAAGGCAAACGGCAGGCGTCGGGACAACACGGGGCACCTCTATGGCAATAGAAACGTGCGCGCCGGGGTGAGCGTTACGCAGTCCTGCGCGATAATGGGCGGTTGCGCCGCGCTGGCCTCAACATCGCCTTCGTTTGTGTCCTGTGCCTGACGGTTGCCCGCGCCCAGGATGCCCCCTCGGACGCCGCCCCCGACGAGCGCTGGAACCTGTATTGGCAGGCGACCTCCATTGGCCAGTCCCACGGGGCTTTTCCGGCGGACTACAGCGGCCCGCTCAGCTCTCCGATCACCCGGAAAAAGAAGCGTCCCTCACCACCACTTTGTTTCTCGGATTTCGCCTGGACGAGGACACCATAATCTACGTCGACCCCGAGGTGGCCGGCGGGCGCGGCTTCAGCGGCGTGGATGGCATGGCCAACTCACCCAACGGCGAGCTGCCGCGCGTGGAGACCGCCACCCCCAAACCGTATCTGGCCCGCGCTTACATCCAGCACGATTTCGGCTTCGGCGACGAGCGCGAGTCCGTCGACAGCGACGACAACCAACTGGCTGGCACTCGCCCCATGACCCGCTACACCATTTACGCCGGCCGCTTCAGCGTCACCGATTTCTTCGACGACAACCGCTACAGCCACGACCCGCGCAGCCAGTTCATGGGCTGGGCGGTCATGTACAACGGCGCGTGGGACTACCCGGCGGACACCCGCGGCTACACCTGGGGATGGGTGCACGAGCTGCACACCAGAAACTGGTCCGTGCGCTACGGCAGCGCCGCCGAGCCGAAGGTGGCCAACGGCGAGAGCTTCGACCGCCGGCTGTTTCGCGATCGCGGCGACATGTTCGAGGGGGAGCGCCGCTATGCCATCCTCAAACACCCCGGCGCCATTCG
>CAYVPZ010000848.1:0-2068 GCA_964453955.1 uncultured Solibacteraceae bacterium
AAGTGATCGTGGTCAACAACAACGCCGCCCCGGGCACGTCCGAAGAACTGGCCGGCACGGGCGCGCGCGAGCTGTTCGAAACGCGGCAGGGATATGGCCACGCGCTGCTGTGCGGAATCGACGCCTGCGCCGCGGATCTGATTGTGCTCTCCGAACCCGACGGCACCTTCAGCGGGCACGATCTCATCAAGCTGCTGGCCTATTCGAGCGATGTCCCGGTTGTTTTCGGCACGCGCACCAGCCGGGAATTCATCTGGGCCGGCGCGAACATGGGACGCTTCCTGCGCTGGGGCAACTGGGCGGTGGCCAAGATGACCGAGCTCCTTTTCAACACCACCATCCTCACCGACATGGGCTGCACCTACCGTTTGTTCCGCCGGGAGGCGCTGGGATTAATCCGGCCGCACCTTACCATTGGCGGCTCGCACTTCGGCCCGCAACTGCTGCTGGAGGTGGTGGCGCACGGCATCCCCTTCGTGGAGATTCCGGTGAACTACCGCAGCCGGGTGGGCGAATCGTCGGTGACCGGGGACCTGTGGAAGGCGTTCCGGCTGGGGGTGCGGATGATCGCGCTGGTGCTGGCTTATCGCCTGGGCCTTCATCGCCGCCAGCGAATTCCCTGGGCGCCGTTGCCGGATATGGCCCGCCAGCTCACCGCACTTTCGCAGTTTGTTGGCGCGGAACAGCCCTCCACGGTACTCGCCGAATCGCGCCTTAGTACAAAAGTCCGTCAGTTCAACTGACGAAACCTTCCAGGTTATCTTGCCGATTTGTCCTGCAGGCGTTCGCCTCCAAAATGAAGATGGGACGCGGGATATCCGATGTTGCTGCCGAGACAAAAAAGCCACTATACCGAGAACGAAGCGGCCGAGGAACTCGGCATCTCCGTGCCCCAGTTGCGCACACTGGTCCGCGAGCGGCTGGCCCGCACCGAAGAGGACGTGCGCAGTTTGCCGATGGCCTACTTCCAGCCCGGGGATTTGCTCCTGCTGAAGCTGATCACTACCGGCGTCGCCGCCACCGCCCTGTAATTCGGTGTAATTCGGTGACGTTCACCTCAATTCCCGATTACCCGGCACACCCTGGTCTCTCTTGAAATGCTGCAAGCTGTTCATTCCGTTCAGACGGCGGTGCGGCAACGTGCCCGGTTTTGCGCATTAATTGGGGATTGAGGTGAACGTCCCCGAATTAGCTGCTATCCCTTGCTCGCAGTATCATCAGGACATGGCTAACCTGGGCTTCATTGGACTGGGCATCATGGGCCTTCCCATGGCCCGCAACCTGCTGCGCGCCGGACATCGCGTGACCCTGTGGACGCACGACACGGCCAAGGCGCGGAAGCTGGCGTCGGAATACCCCAACGGCGCGTTCGCGGAAACGCCGCGGGGCGTCGCCGAACAGTCGGAATGCGTATTCTCCTGCGTCGGCACCACGGAAATGTCCGAGGCGGTTCTGACTGGACCGGACGGTGTCATCGAAGGGGCCGCGGCGGGCACGGTTGTGGCCGACGCCAGTACGGTGGCGCCCTCGGCGAGCCGCGCGATCGGAAGCCGCATGGCTGAGCGCGGTATCCACTTCCTGGATGCGCCCTGCACCGGCTCAAAGCCGGGAGCCGAGGGTGCCACGCTCACCTTCATGGTGGGCGGCGACAAAGACGTTTTCGAGCGCGCACGGCCGTTCTTCGAGCCCATGGGCAAGCAGTTCTACTATTGCGGCGGTCCGGGCATGGGGCTGGAAGCCAAGCTCACCCAGAACCTGACCCTGGCCAACATGATGATGGCCTTCAACGAGGGCATGGTGCTGGCCACGAAAGCCGGGGTGGATCCAGCGCTGATGGTGGAGATCCTAAGCAACAGCGCCGCGCGGTCCGGTTTGCTGTCCTTCAAGGCCCCTTACGTCCTCAAACGGGACTTCACGACCAACTTTTCCACAAAATGGATGGCCAAGGATGTGGGGATGGCGCTGGATTCCGCCCGCCAGATGAACGTTCCCCTGCCTCTGACAGGTGTTACACAGCAGATGTTTCAGGCTGCAATTGCAGAGGGTTACGGCGATGACGACATGTGCT
>CAYVPZ010000849.1:0-2065 GCA_964453955.1 uncultured Solibacteraceae bacterium
GGCGCCGGAGTCTCCGCGAACGCCGGCCTGCGTTTCGGTGCTTCAATGGCCCAAACCGCCGCATCCAGCGCGACGGCGATCAACACCAGCACCACGCCGCAGATCCACACCAGCGCATTCCCCTGGTGGCCGGTCACGGCGTTCCACAACACGCTCACCACCAGGGCCACGCCCAGACTCAACGGGAACGCCACCGACATCCCGGCCACCGAAACCGCCGCCAGCAGCAGGATGCCGGCCAGATTGACCAGCAGTCCGCAGGCGAATCCTCCGGCCATTTTCAGCTTGCCGGCAATGAGAAAATTGTCCGAAAAGGACAGCTCGTTGCCCAGGAACCCGAGTGTGAAGGCGGCGAGAACGGCCACCGCCAGCACTCCGAATGAGTAGTCAACGTAATACAGCTCGAAACGCCATTTCCCGGCCAGCTTGTACGTGTTGGCCCAGCATCCCCAGCAAATCAGCGTCAGGATGGTGAGGAGCAGTGCGATTGCGTGCGTCGTCGGAACGATCATATTTGCTTGTAGCCCGGATTGGCGATTTTACCACGCCGCTCCGGCTATGCGCCGCGCGCGACGGTCCCCAGCACCGCGCCGTACACGACGTGGCCGGCAAGGCTGGAGAACACGCTGGTCACCGGGTGCAGAAAATGCGCCTCGTTGAAACCCACGCCCCTCATCACCATCACGCCGGTGCCGGCGAACACCCACACGATGACGCCCCACTCGGCTCCCCGTTGCCACGCCGTTCCCAGCAACGCGGGCCGCGCGTAAACGAAAACAATGGGCGACACGACGGCCCCCATGAACAGAAAGATGGCCAGCCCCATCCACCAGCCCGCACTGAAGACCACCGCCGGATGGCTCATCAGGCGCGAGCCGATGGCGGCGGCCATGTCGATATTGGGTAAGCCGACATAAGGGGCCAGGTACATGATGACGGTAAGAATCAGGGTGGCCACGAGCCCGCCCAGAATAGCTCGTTCGAAAACACGCTTATCAGGACGCATGAGCGAAACCTCCCGTTTGCACCCCAAGCATACTGCTACCCGCCGGAGATGGAAAGCGGGTCCCTCGCTCCGCCGCGTTACGCTAGGAGAGCGTGGCCAGCGTGCGACAGGTCGGCCGATACCAGATCGCCGAGGAACTCGGCCGCGGCGCCATGGGCGTGGTGTACAAGGCGCAGGACCCGGCCATCGGGCGCGTGGTGGCCATCAAGTCCATCCGGCTGTCGGACCTCACCGACGAAGCCGAGCGCCAGCGCATGCACGACCGCCTGTTTCGCGAAGCGCAGTCCGCCGGCGTCCTCTCTCATCCCAACATCGTCACCATTTACGATATCGCGGAGGAGGATGGAATGGCGTACATCTTCATGGAGTACGTCAACGGACCCACCCTCGAGAAGCTGCTCGGCGCGCACCAGCCGCCCGCTGGAGCAACGCTGCTGAGCTTGTTGCGGCAGACCGCCGGCGCCCTGGACTACGCCCACCGCAAGGGCATCGTTCACCGCGACATCAAGCCCGCCAACATCATGGTGCACGATGGCACCATCGCCAAGATCACCGATTTCGGCGTGGCCCGCATCGCCTCGCAGCAGATGACGCTGAGCGGAACCATGATGGGCACGCCCAACTACATGTCCCCGGAACAGGTGGAGGGGCGCCCCGTGGACGGCCGCGCCGACCAGTTCTCGCTGGCCGTGGTCGCCTATGAAATCTTCACCGGCGAGAAACCCTTCGCCGCCGACCGTCTGCCCACCGTGCTCTACCGCATCGTCCGCGAGGAACCGGCCCCGCTGGTGCGCCTCAATCCGACGCTGGTCCCCGCGGTGGACACCGTTCTCCACAAGGCCATGGCCAAGAACCCGGCCGAACGCTATGGCGAATGCACCGAGTTTGTGGACGCGTTGATCAAAGCCTGCGCCGCCACGCCCGACTGGGTACCCATGGCTCGCGGCGCCATGGACACCATGGCCACCATGGCTGGCACATCGGTGCGGCCCATCGTGCCGGCAACCGGGCCAAACACCGTGGTGAAAGCGCCGGCGCCGGCGCGGGCTCCGCCGCCGC
>CAYVPZ010000850.1:0-2062 GCA_964453955.1 uncultured Solibacteraceae bacterium
ACAGCATGGCCACCATGGCGATGAGGATGGTGGTGACCACGTGGCCGCGTCCGCGATTGCTGAGCACGCCGAAAACGGACATGGGCGCGGTGGGCTGAATCACGATAACCCCGTACAGGACGAGGTCGCTCAGGGTGAGCGCCCGGCGGAGCTTTGGCGCGGTGGTGGTTTCCGGCATTCAGCAACGATTTTAGAAGATCAACTTCAGCGCCAGTTGCAGGATGCGCGCGTTGTGGGCCGCATACGGGACCAGGAAGCCGGGGCAATTGGCGCCCGTCGGACAGGTCAGCGTGATGGGGCCGTTGTCGCCGGGAGCGTTCAGGACGTTCAGCTCGGTGTGATTGAACACGTTAAAGCCCTCCGCGCGGAATTCGACGTAGCGGCCTTCGGTGATGGGGAAGTGCTTGAACAGGCCCATGTCGAAATTGGTGCGGGAGGGGTTGGTGAGAATGTTGCGGCCCGCGTTGCCGAAGGTGAGGCCGGTGGGCAGCGCGAACGCGGCGGGGTTGTAGAGCATGCCGGCGGGCACGTTCTGATAGGGGTTCCCCACCACATCGACAAACGAACCGGAGGAGATGCCGTCGCCCACGCCGGCGTTGTCGGTGTACACGCCGTTGAGCACGCTGAACGGCGTGCCGGTTTGCCAGGTGGCGATCCCGGACCACTCCCAGCCGCCCAGCCACCGGTGCAGCGGCCCGCTGGTGAATAACGGCACGTCGTAGACGTAGGCGAAGTTCAGAATCTGGCGCTGGTCGAAGTTGGAAGTGGCGCGCGACATGGCCAGGTCGTAGGCGTTGAGGAAGGTGGCGTCGTAGCGATCGGACGAGTCGTCAATGGAGTGGCTCCACGTGTAGGCGAGGTTGAACTGGAACTTCGCCGCGGTGCGGCGCACGGCCACCTGCATGGCGTTGTACTCGGAATTGGCCGCGTCTTCGATGGCCGTGATGTTGCCAAAACCCGTGTAGGGACGGTAGGGGTTGGCATTGTTGCCGCAGGCCACCGACAGATTGGTCGCGGCCTGTCCAGTGAGGGCGACGCCGTTCACCGTGCCCGAGCTGCAGTCGTTGGCGGAGATGGCCTGCCCGGGCAGGTATGGATTCGCGCTCGCCGCCAGCGGCTGCAGTTGATTGATGTCGCTCTGCAGCGTGAGATGCGTGCCCTTGTTGCCCACGTAGGAGACGGTGGCCACGGTATCGCGCATCACCTGCTGTTCGACGTCGAGGTGCCATTGCTGCACGTAGGGCCACTGGACCTGGGTCGGGATGGCCACCGGGTTCAGCGGGAACAGGAGCGCTCCACCGCCGCCGATGTTGGTGTAGCCGGTAATGTTGTACTGGGTGGGGTTGAGGATGGCTGGCGGGCTGTTTTCGAGCGATTCCGTGTTGCCCTCGTTGCCGTTGGTCATCTCGAAGAAGATGCCGTATCCGCCGCGTAGCGCCGTTTTGCCGTTCCCGAACACGTCCAAGGCAAATCCGGCGCGCGGGGCCGGGTTGAACAGGTGTCCTTTCATGCAGCCCGGCGGGACGCCGCTGGAGCCGCACTGCACCATCCCATCGAATGGGCTGCCCACGCCGGGGACCAGCGCTCCGGCCTGGCCGGTGATGGATCCGTCCTCGTCGATCTCGGGCGCGTTGGCGGCGCTGTACGCGCCGGGCTCGAAATTGTACGCATTCTGGTATTTCTCCCGGTATGTGCCGAACATGCTGACCCTCAGTCCGAGGTTGAAGGTCAGGCGCTTGCTGGCGTGCCAGTCATCCTGAAAATACGGCTCGAAACTCTTCGCCCGATTGTAGTATTTGAGCTGCGTGTTCCATTGCTGGTAGGACGCGATTTGGCCGGTGAGCAGGTCGGCGAAGGCGTTTCCGGTGGTGACCGCGGAACTGGTGCTGAAGGTGAGGATGCCTTCGGTGTCCGCGCCGCTGGACATCTCGTTCTTTTGCCGGGCGGTGAAATCGACTCCGATGAAGAGGTTGTGATTGCCGGAAATCTTGGCCACTTCGTCGCGGTACGAATACGTGGGGTTGGCGTTGTTCCACGGGAAGTAGCCGGGATCTTCGCCCCA
>CAYVPZ010000851.1:0-2054 GCA_964453955.1 uncultured Solibacteraceae bacterium
CCTTCGAAAACGGGAACGCCAGGGCCACCGCGCCCGCCAGACGGCCGTCGATGTAGACGGGGCTGCCGCTCATGCCCTCCATCACGCCCGCGTTTTCGAGGCCGGCGCCGGAGAGCCGCCCGAGAATGATGGACTGCTTCGGGCCAAGGTCCTCCAGGACCCCGAGAATCTCCACCTGAAACTCCTCGATTTTGTGGCCCGCGATGACCGTCCGGCCGACGCCGTGCTGGCCGGCGCGCACCTCGCGCAGCGGGAAAATCGGCATCTGCGCGAACGAATTGGAGATGGCAATCAGAACCAGCCAGAAGCGCCAGGCCATTAACGCCATTCTAGCGTTTCACCCGGAGCGCGCGACCGGCGATCGTGCCGTACCTCTATCCTCGGCACAACGCATACTCCTCGCGCGAACCCGGAGTATGTCCATATTAGTTTTGAGAAGCGGCGCGGAAACCTTACACAGATTTACAGTGTTCTAGTTCTTCCCGCATCGGATTTCGCCGATGGAAAGATCAGGCAGGCGGACGCTCAGGCCGCCTGAGATAAGGAGAAAGCAATTATGTCCATTTCATCCGTCGCCGGCACTGCGGGCAACGCAGCCCTGCAGTTGCTGGAGTCTCTGACCACCGGCAATCGGAACAATGTCAGCCCGCTCAGCTCCAGCTCTTCCACCACCGATTCCAATGGCACCGCGGACCTGTCGCAAGCCGGCCAGTTCTTCAGCAAGCTGGAGAGCCTGGCGCAAACCAACCCGACCGAGTTCAAGCAACTGACGGCGCAGATCTCCACCGAACTAAGCACCGCGGCGCAACAGGCCACGGGGACCACGCAGACGTTCCTGCAGCAGCTTGCCAATAACTTCAAGACCGCCTCCAGCACCGGAAGCACAGCCTCCCTGCAACCACAACCGCAGGCTGCCGCGGGCACGCAGAGCACCGGAGAGCACCATCATCATCACCACCACGGCGGCGGAGGGTACAGTTCGTCGCAGCCCGCCAGTAACTCCAGCAGTCTGTTGTCCTCGCTGACCAGCACCAGTTCCACGTCCACTTCGGCCAGCGCCGCTAGCGGCGCATCCAGCCTGCAGAGCGTGTTTCAGAACATCTATCAACAGGTAATGCAGGCGTAGCCGCTCAGCTTTCCGTTTTGTCGTTCGCGTAACACAGCGCGTCCAGCGGACAGATCCCGCACTTCGGCTTGCGCGCGATACAGCGCTCGCGTCCGTGGTGAATGATCTGGTGCGAGAAGAGAATCCAGCGGTCCCGGGGGATCGTTTTCATCAGATCGCGCTCGATCTTCGCCGGCTCGGACTCCTTCGTCAGGTCGAGCCTTCGTGACACGCGCTGCACATGCGTGTCCACCACCACCCCGGAGGCGATCCCGAACGCCGTGCCCAATACCACGTTGGCGGTCTTGCGGGCGGCGCCCGGCACGCGGGTCAGTTCCTCGATGGTGCGGGGCACCTCGCCGCCGAACTCCGCGAGGATCATGCGAGCGGCGCCGATCAACGATTTCGTCTTGTTGCGGAAGAAACCGGTGGAACGGATATCGTTCTCCAACTCGGCCGGGCTGGCGTGCGCGAAGTCCTCGATGGCGGGGTACTTGTGGAACAATCCCGGCGTCACCTCGTTCACCCGCTTGTCGGTACACTGCGCGGAGAGAATGGTGGCCACCAGCAGCTCCCAGGCATTGCGATACGTGAGCGCGCAGGTGGCGGCGGGATACGTCTGGTCCAGAATGGCCAGAATCTTCGCGACGCGGGCGCGGCGCTGGTCCGCGGTCTTCGGCCTGGCCGGTTTCCCCTTCGTGGCGGTTTTTGTCACACTGACATTATCCTTTCCCGTCAAAACATCATACTCGTCCTGGTTTCCCTCGCTGCGTTCGGCTGGAGCGTGGCCGGGTCGTTCCATTTCGACGACTACTCGCTGTTCACGAACCCGGCCGTCACCGCATCCTCCGGACCGCTGGAATTGCTGCGGCCCCTGCAGAGCCGCCCACTTACGTATCTTACGTTCTGGGCCGAATACCAGCTCGGTGGCGTCAACCCGCTGGGCTGG
>CAYVPZ010000852.1:0-2052 GCA_964453955.1 uncultured Solibacteraceae bacterium
CACGGCCGCCACTGTGAAAATGCACGCGGCGCCGGTGAAGCTGTGGTATCTGGATCGGCCCGATGTGTACCGCATTCGGGCGATGGCGCCGGGCACTTCCGTCGAGGACAACTACGGCTTCCGCACCATCGAGATTCACGACCGCCATCTCTATCTCAACGGCGAGCGCGTGCGCCTCACCGGCATGACGCGGCACGAGGACTCCCCGTGGGAAGGCCTGGCCGAAACGCGCGGCACCATTCTGCACGACTATCGCGAAATGAAGGAACTGCAGGTCACGCTGACCCGGCCGGTGCATTATCCGCAACATCCGGCGATCCTCGACTTCGCCGACCGCAACGGCATCCTGCTCATCCCCGAGATTCCCATGTGGCAGTTCAGCGAGGCCCAGATGTCCGACCCACGGGTGATCGCGCTGGCCAGGCGAATGATGACCGAGATGGTGGAGCAGGCGTGGAATCATCCGGCCATCCTCGGCTGGAGCGTGTGCAACGAGAGCCAGACCAACACGCCGGGGGGGCGCCGCTACTTCGATCTGATGTACCGCGTGGTGAAGGGCCTCGACCCGGACCGCTATGTTTCCTACGCCGATAACCAGATCGCCGGCGGAGCCGATCCTAAAATCAACGCCGCGTCGGTGGCCGATTTCGTGATGATGAACGAATATTTCTGGACGTGGTCGGGACCGGAGGAGGGTCTGGAGCCTGCGCTCGAGCGGGCGGGGCGGGATTATCCGGATAAGATGTTCATTATTTCGGAATTCGGCGCGGCGGGTGTTTTTGCGCCGGATAAAACGGCCGGCGACGCGCTGCGGCGGCACATCATTACTTCGCAGATGGAGGTTTTTCGCCGGTTCGATTTCATCGGCGGCGCGATTTTGTGGTGTTATCAGGACTACAAGTCGCACCGCAACCTGCGGCCAGGCCAGACCAGCGGCGAGGTGGAGATGGGCGTAGTGGACGAGAACCGCCAGCGCAATCCTTCGTTCTATTTGTGGAAGGACGAAAACTCGCCGGTGGTGGTGGATCTGCACTGGAAGCAGGGGGTCTGGCAGCCGCCTTCCGGTTTCACGGCGGCGGTGGCGCGGCGGGCCGGTGACGCTCTGCCCTCCTATGCGCTGCGCGGGTACCGGGCCGAGTGGGAGGTCCGCGGCGCGGATGGCGAAGCGATTGCCGAGGGCGCGAGCGACCTGCCCGACATCGGCGCGCCGCAAACGGTGACGGCCGCGTGGACGGCGGCCAACCGGCGCGGCGTGAAACTGGTGTTTCGCCTGCGCCGCCCCACCGGTTTCGTCGCCTTCGAGAAAACGCTGGAGTGGTGGCAGGGGCGCTCGGGCGGCGTCAGCGTGGAGGAGATGGAGCGGCAGGGTTACCAGGTGCCGGCGCGGTAACAACCCGTGGCAGAAGTTGTAACGAGTGCCGAACGCAGGCGAAAACGCCTGCGCCACAGGGCGGCAGAGCCGCAACATGGGCAGAAGAGCGGGGCTTAGAGCCCGGCGCAGGCTGAGAGCCTGCCCCACATCAAATCGTCGCGCGCTGCGGAGATTTCTGGCCGCCACGGGCCGCTAAGCGACGGCCCGGTTTCGGCACAACTCATTCCCGCAACTTCGGCCCGCACACTACATCAGAACTACAAGGGGGAGTTCTGCCGCAGTCCGAGCGCCACATAAATCCCTGGCTGATCGCCATTTCCGTCATGTTCGGCACCTTCATGGAGGTGCTGGACACCACGGTGGTCAACGTGTCGCTGCCGCACATCGCCGGCAGCTTGTCGGCCACGGTGGACGAAGCGACGTGGGTGCTCACTTCCTATCTGGTGGCCAACGCCGTCATTCTGCCCATCACCGGGTGGCTGGCGAACTTCTTCGGGCGCAAGAACCTGCTCCTGATGTCGCTGACCGGGTTCACCGTCGCGTCGCTGCTGTGCGGCCTGGCGCCGACCCTGCCCATGCTGATCCTGTTCCGCCTGTTGCAGGGCGCCTGTGGAGGGTGCATGCAGCCGCTCTCCCAGGCGGTGCTGCTGGAGGCGTTTCCGCCGGAGGACCGTGGCAAG
>CAYVPZ010000853.1:0-2048 GCA_964453955.1 uncultured Solibacteraceae bacterium
GCGGGAGAACCGCCGCATGCCCGTGTTCCACTATGCCGATAACACGGAACGCCAACTCGGCTGGCAGTTCATGCTCGACGCCCGGCAATACGAGGATGCGCCCGGCTTCGCCCAGCCCGCGCTGATCTTCCACGGTTCGGCCGACGCCGTGGTCCCGGTGGCCTTCTCCGAGCGGTTTGCGCGTGCGCATTCCAACGTGACCCTGCGCGTGCTCCCCTCCGGCCACGAACTGACCGACGTGCTGAACACCATGGGCGCCGAGACCCTGCGCTTTCTGGGCGTGGATTGACAGCTGAGCGATACTGCGTCCAATGGACCATTGCCTGGTGGGCGGCCAATCCTGGCCGCCGCCGCGTTTCCACGGGGCGCCAGGCCGGCTTGAAAAGCTTGCCGCAGGCTGAAAGCCTGCCCCACAAACCCGAAGAAACCAGTAACTTGCAAGGAAGGTTGTGAGGCACCTTTACAAGCTGCGGCCGATTCTCAATCGGCCCCTCGCCTGCGCCGGCGTTCCGCCTTGTAGTCCCACGATGGATCGAAATCGATGGTGCCGAACAGGCGCAACACCCTGAGCCGTTTGCGCTGCGCGATATACTCCGTGAGCGCCGCGATCACGGCTTCCTTCCTGGTGCGATGATGTCCTGTCTTGCGAGCTTCTTCGATAGACCAACGTAGCATTTCACACACTCTTCGCGATGTCCACCAGATCGCTGAACACCCCGTAGGCCGTCTGCTCCACGCCCGGCGCGATGGATACCGTGCCAATGGTGCCCATCAGATCGGTGTGAAACAGAATCAGGTTCGAGGTCCCGTGCACCGCCGCCAGCAGGTCCGTATCGGCCAGCACTTCGGCCCGCACCCGCAGCCGGATGCCCGCCGCGGTGCGCTTCGCGCGGCTCACCAGACATACGGACTTGTGCTCCGCGGCCAGTTTGCGCACGCGCTCCGGGGTGAGGCGGCCGATGCCGCGGCGGTCCACCTCCAGCGGGGTCGTGCGCGCGTCCATCAGCACGTTGGCGAGTACGGCGGTCTTGGCCGCGGAATCCCAGCCGTCGGTGTCGTAACTGGCGTCGGCTTCGGCGATGCCCAGCCTTCGCGCCTCGGCCACGCCGTCCTCGAACGACCCGCCCGCGCGCATCCGCTCCACCACGATCTTCGTCGTCGAGTTCAGCACGCCGGTGAATCCCAGCACCTCGACGCCTGGCAGATTGTTGCGGACCGTGTTGAACACCGGCGCGCCGTCCATCACCGTGGCTTCGAAGCGGAACTCCACGCCGGCCGCTCGCGCCTCGTCGCGCAGCGCGGAATAGGCGTGCGCCAGCGGCCCCTTATTGGCGGTGATCACGTGACGGCGCCGGCGAAAAACCGCGCGAATGTGCGAGAGCGCCGGTTCGCCCGTGGCCGGGTTGAGCGTGGTCACTTCCATCACCACATCGGACGGGACACGATCCAGGAACTCCTCGGCGCTCGCCGCGGCCGGGCCGAGTTGGGCGTCCTGGTGCAGCCCCGCCGGGTTCACTGCGGTCCCATGGCGCGTGTGAATCCCTACTACGCGAAACGGAAATACCGACCGTTTCTCGTCCAGCTGGCGCACAAACGCGCGCCCCACGCCCCCGTACCCAATCAGCGCCACCCTCACGCGAATATCGTAACGCGCAAAGGCCGCGCAGCGGTGCGCGGTCCGTTTTGCGCGAGTTTTTCAGGATGGTAACGCGCAAAGGCCGCGCAGCGGTGCGCGGTCCGTTTTGCGCGAGGCTCCAGCGACCGCACGCGGCGCGGCCTGAATCCTTTTCCCGCCTCCCGCATCTATTATCTTGACGTCAAGGTAACCACTATGACCATCACCAAAACCTCCCGCGGGGTCCACCACGTGATTCCCGCCATTGAAACTCAGGAGGGCGCCGGCGTCCGCATTCACCGCGCCTTCCCCACACGCAACTTCGACTACCTCGATCCCTTCCTGCTGCTCGACGAGATGGGCCCCCTGCAATTCCAGGCCGGCCAGTCGACCGGCTTCCCGGACCACCCACACCGCGGCTTCGAGACCGTGA
>CAYVPZ010000854.1:0-2037 GCA_964453955.1 uncultured Solibacteraceae bacterium
AATGTCTGCGCGCATGTCCTTCGCCGTCATGGACTCGGTCTTGGTGAGGATGGTCACCTTCTCGCGCGGAATGCCCGATTTCAGCGCCTGCCGCAGACCGGGGTGCGTACCGTAGGTATCGGCGGAATCCCAGAACGTGATGCCCTGATCGTAGGCCGCCCGGAACAGATCGGTGATCCCGTCGAAGCCGAGCTGTCGCGTCTGGTTTGAGCCGCCCCCGGCGCCGTTCGTCCCGGTGCCCATGGCCAGACGGCTGACCTCCACCTTGCGAGGCCCGAGTTTGACCCGGTCGCCGGCATTCTTCTTTGTGGTGCCCGCGAAAAGGTGGTATGGGAATGCGTTGAGCGTGGCTGCGCCCATCGTGGCCGATTGCAGGAATTGACGGCGATTCATATGTCCATCTTAGAACGTATTTGTGCTGTAAGGGTTAACTAAGATCCCATACCCGATGTACAATAGGGGCATGTCGGACTATGCTCACCCCGAAGTGCTGGTGACTACCCAGTGGGTAGCCGATCATGCTGCGGATCCCAATGTGCGCGTCGTGGAGATCGACGTGGACACAAAAGCTTATGACGAAGGGCATGTGCCCGGCGCGATCGCGTGGGCCTGGACCACCCAGCTCAGCGACACGCTCACCCGCGACATTCTCTCGAAGGAGCAGTTCGAGAAGCTCGCCCGCGAAGCGGGCATTTCGAACGACACCACGCTGGTGCTCTACGGCGACAACAACAACTGGTTCGCCGCCTGGGCCTTCTGGCAGGCGAAGATCTACGGCCACCGGGACGTCCGGCTGGTGAATGGCGGACGCAAGAAGTGGCTCGCCGAGGGCCGCGAGCTTTCCACCGAAGCGCCCGCAATCGCCGCCACGACGGACTATCGCGCGACGGAGCCGGATCTCTCGTTGCGCGCGTTTCTGCCGCAGGTGCAGGAGGCCCAGCGCTCGCGCAGCGCCGCTCTGGTGGACGTGCGCAGCCCGCAGGAGTTCAGCGGAGAAATCCTCGCCCCTCCCGGATTGCCCGAGACCTGCCAAAGGGGCGGCCACATTCCCGGCGCACGCAGCATTCCTTGGGGCAAGGCGGCCAACGAAGACGGAACCTTCAAATCCCTCGACGAACTCCGCGCGCTCTACGGCGGCGAGGGCGTGGACGGCTCGAAACCGGTGATTGCTTACTGCCGGATTGGCGAGCGCTCCAGCCACACCTGGTTCGTTCTGAAGTATCTGCTCGGCTACGGCAACGTGCGCAACTACGACGGCTCGTGGACCGAGTGGGGCAACCTGGTGGGCGCGCCGGTGGAGCGCGGCGTGGCGGCGGCCGCAAGCCAGGCATGAAGGCGGAGGACTACTCCGAACGCCGGCTGGAGCTGGAAGGCTGGCCGGTGAACGTGACCTCCTGGCGGCTGGGCGAGACCTGGCACGCCAAAGCGGACAACGTTTCGCCCGGCGCCGCGCTGGCGCGCATTACGGCGGCAACGAAGGAAGAGGCCGAAGAGAGGGCCATCGCCCGTGCGCGGGAGCTGCTCTCGCGCACCCGCCGCCAGGCGGTGTGACCGGTCCGCGATGTCCCGGCCGCGTTTACCAGGGCCACCGACGACTTCTCCGATCCGGTGGGCCAATGGACGCCCGATGCCGCTTCCGACGAGATTCTCGCCGCGCAACGGCAGATTCACCCGGACAAGTGGATGTGAGATCAACGCTCACTCGCAGAACACCCGCACCTTCACCTTCTCGTTCTTCTGATCGACGTCCACGGTGAGGTCCTCAAGCTGGTCGACAATCTCCTCGAGGTTCTCCGGCTTGATCTGCGATAGATCGAAGGGCACGCCGTTCTCCCTCAGGGCGCCGTTCACGTGATCGCGGGCCTGCACCGGAATCAGGCTCACCAGCTTCACCCCGGCGCGCAACAGCTGCATGGGCACGCGGACATTCACCAGGCTGGGATTGTCGGGTGCCGCGCCTTCCTGCGATTCCACCAGCACGCGCAGGTACTTCGGCTTCGGCTTCGCTCTCGGCGACGAATCGGAGCCCTGGTTCGG
>CAYVPZ010000855.1:0-2031 GCA_964453955.1 uncultured Solibacteraceae bacterium
ACGGGTGTATCTTCTCGTGCCTGGCCAGCATCTCGACGAATTCCCGGATGCGCCGCGCGCGCGTTTCGGCCTTCTTCACCGTCTGAATTCGAAACAGGATCGCGTACCGGTTGGCGCGATCGAGAGTTCGGAAGAACGCCTGTGCCCGCGCATTGCCGTCGAGCGCCGTTTGCAGATCGTCCGGCACCTCGGCGCCGCTCATTGAATCGTACGCCGCATCCCAGCGGCCATCGCGCTTCGCGCGCTCCACCTGCTCCAGGCCGGCGGGCTTCATGCGTCCCGCTTCCATCAGAGCTACGGCTTTCTCGCGATTCACCTTTGACCAGATGCTCTTGTTCCGGCGCGGGGTGAACCGCTGCAGCCAGGCCTGTTCGCTCTCGGCTTTCTTGTGCGCGTCGATCCAGCCGTAGCAAAGGGCCACTTCGAGCGCCTCGGCGTACGATACCGAATGGATGGGAGATCCCTTCTTTGCCAGGCGCAGCCAGGCGTCCTCCGCCGTGCCGTGATTGGTGTCCAGCCAGGCAGCCCAGTCCTCTTGCCGGCGAAACAGGAATATGGGCACATTCGATGCTACCGAATCGGGCGATGCCCCCGAGGACGGTCCCTGCGATAATGGCGTGAAGCCGATTCTCAGCTTTATTTCAAACTGGTTACGAGGTGCGCGTGGCGGAACCGCTCATCGAGGCGCGGAAGGTGGAGAAGTTCTACGGGCAGCCGGGCGGGAACCGTATTCAGGTGATCGCGCCGATGGATCTGTGTGTGTATCCGGGGGAGATCCTGGCGCTGCTGGGGCCGTCGGGCTCGGGCAAGTCGACGCTGCTGCGGATTCTCACCGGCCTGGCGCGGGCGTCGGCGGGCGAAGTGCTGTGGCACGGCCAGCCGGTGACCGGCCCGGTGAAGAACGTGTCCATCGTGTTCCAGAGTTTCGCGCTGTTCCCGTGGCTCACGGTGCTGGAAAACGTGGAGGCTCCGCTCAAGGCGGTCGGCCTCAACCCCGACGAGCGGAAGAAGCGGGCCACGCAGATGCTGGACACGGTGGGTCTGGACGGCTTCGAAAGCGCGTATCCGAAGGAACTCTCGGGGGGCATGAAGCAGCGGGTGGGCTTCGCGCGGGCGCTGGTGGTGGAGCCGGAAATCCTATTCATGGACGAACCATTTTCGGCCCTCGATGTTCTTACCGCGGAGAACCTGCGCAATGAGCTGCTGGACCTGTGGGAAGACAAAAAAATGCCCACGCAAACGATTTTCATCGTCACCCACAATATCGACGAAGCGGTGCTGCTGGCGGACCGCGTGGTGGTTCTGGGCAAGAATCCGGCGCGCATCCGCACGGACTTTCATGTGGACCTGCCCCGGCCGCGCGATCATAAACAGCCGCGGTTCACGGAACTGGTGGACTACATCTACACGGTGCTGACGCAGCCGGACGCTCATCCCGAGGTGCCCGCGGCCACGCCGGCCAAAGCGCATTACCCGATGCTGCCGCACGCGCGCCCAGGCGGCATCGCCGGGCTGCTGGAGATTCTGGCGGACCACAACGGCCGCGAAGACGTGCACAAACTGGCGGACATGCTCTCCTTCGATGTGGACGACCTGCTGCCCATTGTGGAAGCGGCGGCGATGCTGGGGTTCGCGAACGTGGCGGAGGGCGACGTGGAAATGACGCCGGCGGGCCGCGAGTTCCTGGACGCGGACATTCTGCGCAAGAAGGAATTGTTCCGCACGGCGGCGCTGGAACACGTCCCGCTGCTGAAACGGATTCTTAGCTCGCTGGAGGCGAAGCAGGACCGCACGCTGCCGGATGAGTTCTTCGAGGATTTGCTGGACGAACATTTCAGCGAAGACGAGACGAAGCTGCAACTGGAGACGGCGGTGAACTGGGGCCGGTACGCGGAGCTGTTCGACCACGACGCGCGGGGCGAGCGCTTCTTCATCCCCGAGGAAGCCACCGTGGGCGCCCCTCGATGAGCATTCAGGGGCTGGCCCGATCGATTGACGGCGAGCACACCTGGCCGCTGCTGCTGGACGCGG
>CAYVPZ010000856.1:0-2019 GCA_964453955.1 uncultured Solibacteraceae bacterium
GCGGCAGGTACTTCCGTTTCTGCTCGGCGGTGCCCCAGCGCAGCAGCACGTTGTCGACGATGGTGTTCTGGACGTCGACGATCACCGCAGCCGAAGGGTCTACCTCGGCGATGGCCTCAATGGCCAGCACCGCGAGGAAGAACGAACCGCCCTGGCCGCCGAACTCCTCCGGGATTTCCACGCCCATCAGGCCCAGCTCGAACATCTCGCCGAGCAGATCCTTGCGGAAGACGGCGGCCTCGTCCATAGCGCGGACGTGCGGTCCGATGCGCTCGCGCGCAAAGCGGCGCACCACGTCGCGGAACATGCGTTCTTCGTCGCTGAGGGTGGTGAGCGGGGGGGTGCTCATCGGTCGTCCTATTGTAGAATGTCGCTGGCATGACCGATTCCCATGACTGATAAGGATGTCGTTGAACAATTGCGCGCCGAGCTGGCGCGGGCCGCCGCGGAGCTGCCGCCGGACGCGCCGATGGCGGTCGACCTCGATCTGCCCCCAATCGAGGAGGAGGCCGAATGACCATCGAGGAGGCATCGGCGGCCCTCGCGGCGCGGCGCGTCTCTTCGGTAGAACTCGCGCGCGCCTGTCTCGACCGCATTGAGCGCCGCAACCCCGAGTTGAACGCCTTTTTTACCGTGACCGCCGAAGCCGCGCTCGAGCGCGCCGGGGAGATGGATCGCGAGATTGCCGCAGGAGATCTGCGCGGACCCCTGCACGGCATCCCCATTGCCCACAAGGACAACGTGTCCACGGCCGGCGTGCGCACCACGTCGGGCTCGCAGATCTTCGCCGACAATGTGCCCGAGGTGGACGCGGAGATTGTCTGGAGGCTGGAGCGGGCGGGCGCGGTGATGATCGGCAAGACCGGCATGCATGAGCTGGCCTACGGGGTCACCTCGATCAACCCGCACTACGGGCCCGTGCGCAATCCGCACGATCCGGCCCGCGTCGCCGGCGGGTCGAGTGGCGGCTCGGCTGCCGCGGTGGCTGACGGCATGTGTTTCCTCGCTACCGGCACCGACACGGGCGGGTCCCTGCGCATACCGGCGTCGTTCTGCGGGGTGGTGGGCGTGAAGCCGACCTACGGGCTGGTCAGCCGCGATGGCATCCAGCCGCTCGGTCTGACGCTGGACCACGTGGGCCCGCTCGCCGCGACTGTCCGCGACGCCGCCCTCGCGCTCTCATGCATGTCCGGACGCGAGTTTGAAATTGAGCACGAGCCCTCGCTGGCCGGCCTCATTATCGGCATGCCGGAGGATTTCTTCTTCGACGATGCCGATCCCGAGGTGAGCCACGCGGTGAAGCATGCCGCCGAAGCGTGCATTCACGCGGGCGCACACATTGAGCATGTCACGGTGCCGGACATGGATCTGCTCAACGCGGTAAGCCGCACCATCACCCTGGCGGAGGCAGCCGCGGTCTTCGAACCCTGGGCGAGCCAGCGCACGGACTTCGGAGAGGATGTGCTGGCGCTGCTCGACCAGGGCCGGATGCTGCCCGCTACCGCCTACGTAAACGCGCAACGGCTGCGGCGAGAACTGATCGGCGCGTTTCGCGGGCTGCTGGAAACCGTCGATTTGTTGCTCACCCCCGCTACGCCCACGCCCGCGCCTCTCATCGAGGCGTCGGGCGATATCCGTCTGATCGCGACAAAGTTGGTGCGCGGGATGAACGTGATCGGCTTCCCCGCGCTGGCCATGCCCTGCGGGAAGACGCAATCGGGCCTGCCCATCGGTCTGCAACTCATCGCCGCGCCGTGGCGCGATGCCGAGCTGCTCAACGCGGCGGCGGCGCTGGAAGAGGGGTTGTCCTGATTACTCGGCCCGCAGCGTGACCGCCGGATCCGTCCGCGCCGCGCGCAGCGCCGGAAGCAGGCTGCCGCCCACGGTCATCACCGCGCACAGGCTCGCGGCCGCAACGAAGGTCAGCGGGTCGTCCGGTCTCACCCCGGCCAGCAGCGATTCCAGCGCGCGGCCCGCGGCGAACGCCAGTGCCAGTCCGGGCACGATTCCCGCCAGCGC
>CAYVPZ010000857.1:0-2015 GCA_964453955.1 uncultured Solibacteraceae bacterium
GCATGGTGCAGGCGCCCATTCTGCACGTGAATGGCGACGACCCGGAAGCGTGCCTGCGCGCGGCCCAGCTGGCCTACGGGTTCCGCCAGGCGTTCAAGAAAGACGTGGTCATCGACATGGTGTGCTACCGGCGGCACGGCCACAACGAGGGCGACGATCCCAGCTACACCCAGCCGCTGCTGTACCGGAAGATCAGGGAGCATCCTTCGGTGGCGGTGCTTTATTCCGAGCGTCTGACGAGGGAGAACGTGGTGACCGCCGAACGGGTGGAGCAGATGCGCGCGGAGGTTCCCGATCGCCTGAACCTCATCTACGACGCGGCGCGGCTGCATGCCGAGAAATACCAGCGGGACGAGTTGAGCGCGGTGAGCTCCGGCGACGTCGCGAAAATCAGGCCGCATACGGCCATTTCGCGGCCAATTATCGAGAACATCCTGCGCGGCCTGGTCACTTTTCCCGCGGATTTCCACGTTCATCCGAAACTCAGGGGATTCCTGGATAAGCGCCGGGCATTACTCGATGGCGGGCTGGATGGCGGCGCGGCGGACTGGGCCACGGGCGAGGCGCTGGCCTTCGGGAGTCTGGTGCTGGAAGGAACGCCGGTGCGCCTCAGCGGGCAGGACAGCGCGCGCGGCACCTTCAGCCAGCGCCATCTGGAATACTACGATTTCGAAGACGGCCACCAGTATATCCCGCTGCAGCATCTGGACCCCACACAAGCGCCCTTCGACGTTTTCGACAGCTCGCTGAGCGAATACGCGGTGATGGGGTTCGAGTTCGGCTACAGCGTGGGCGACCCGCTGCGGCTGGTGATCTGGGAGGCGCAGTTCGGCGATTTCGCCAACGGCGCGCAGATCATGATCGACCAGTTCATCGCCAGCGCCGAATCGAAGTGGGGACAACCGAGCGGCATCGTGCTCCTGCTCCCTCACGGCTACGAAGGCCAGGGTCCCGAGCATTCCAGCGCGCGCATCGAGCGGTTCCTGCAATTGTGCGCGGAGAACAACCTGCAGGTGTGCAACTGCAGCACGCCCGCGCAGTATTTTCACCTGCTGCGGCGCCAGATGTATGGTGGTGCCGATCAGAGCGCCGTGCGCAAGCCGCTCATCGTTTTTACACCCAAGCGCGGACTGCGCAATCCGCGCACCGTTTCACCTCTGGAAGATTTCGCCGGTGGGCGTTTCTCCGAAGTTCTTCAGGACGGCGCGATTGCAGATCCCGCGCGTGTGCGCCGCGTGTTGATTTGTTCCGGCCAGATCTATTACGACCTGCTCACCGCGCGCGAGCAGCGCAAGGTGGACGACGTGGCCATCGTGCGGCTGGAGCAGATCTATCCGTTCCCCGCCGCCGAGATGAAAGAAGCGGTACACCGCTATCCGGCTTCCGCCGAGGTGGTGTGGGTGCAGGAAGAGCCGCGCAACATGGGCGCGTGGGAGTTTGTCCAGGACGTGATCGGTGCCGTGCTGGAAGGCAAGCGCCCGCTGCGCTATCTGGGGCGCGTGGAATCCGCGAGCCCCGCCGCCGGGTCGCTGAAGCGCCACAACGAGGAGCAAACGGACATTCTGGAGGCGGCGTTCAACGCCGCGCCGGTGCTCAAACTGAGGGGACGAAGGCGAAGGTAGGCCCGGAGCTCCGGTTGGAGACGCTTTCCGACTCCCCAATTTCAGGACGCCGCAGAATTCTTGAGTCCACCGCGTTCAGCGTACAGCTTTGACAATAATCCTACGCGCCAGCCGTCAGTCGAAGAACCGCACGTCATACTGAAACGCTTCCGCGGGATGAACCCGGATCCTGCTGAATTCCGGATGCTGAGGATTGATGAGCCAGTTTGATTCAGACGGGGCCAGGGCCGATGGTACGATTAGCACCGCTGCCTTGCGATCGGCCACAAAAGAGTCGCCGTTGGCCGCCAGTTCTGGTGGACTACTGCGCCACGCGGGGTGAATCCGGCTGAGGCTCGCTTTCTTCCGAGAGACACTGTCCGGGATATCCGCGGAAACCATCACCAGGTCCCG
>CAYVPZ010000858.1:0-2010 GCA_964453955.1 uncultured Solibacteraceae bacterium
TCGGAGATTCCCTACGTGTTCGATAGCTGGCGCCAGTCGCCGCTGGGCGGCCGCTTCCTCGGGGAGCGCGACCAGGCCCAAGCGGCCATGCTGCACGCCTGCTGGGTCGCGTTCGCCAGACAGGGCGTCCCGGTTTGCCCCGGCGCGCCGGAGTGGCCTGCGTATCGAAAGGAAGACGACGCCCTGCTCGATTTTGGCGTCAGCGCGGTGGTGCGGCGCGCCCTCGATGCGCGCCAGCTCGACTTCATCGAGGCGCACATCCTCCGCCGGGACGGCCCCGCTGGGACCGCGCGGCCGTAACCTCCCTGTGGGATCATGAAGGCGCAAATCGTGATCCGATGACTTACCGCGAAGCGGTCGGGCACTTGTACGCGCTCGGCAATGAAGTCGGCACGGCAAAGCTGGGCCTCGACCGCATTGCCCTTCTGCTGCGGCGGCTGGGCGATCCGCAATCGGCGTGCCGCTATGTGCACGTGGCCGGCACCAACGGGAAAGGCTCCGTTTCGGCCATGGTGGAGGCGGGCCTGCGCGCGGCCGGAGTGCGCACCGGGCTCTATACGTCGCCGCACCTGGTGGAGCCGCTGGAGCGAATTCAGATTGCCGGCGCACCGGTTTCCAAGGACCAGTTCGCGGGCGCGTTCGTTGAGGTGCACGACGCCGCGGTGCGCATGATGGCCGCCGGCGAAATCGATCTTCATCCCACTTACTTCGAATGCGTCACCGCCATGGCCTTCCTGTTGTTTCGGAAATGCGGCGTCGAAATGGCGGTGATGGAAGTCGGGCTCGGCGGGCGCCTGGACGCCACCAACGTAATTACGCCGGAATTATGCGCAATTACGCCCATCGATTACGATCATCAGGAATTCCTCGGCCACCGCATCGAGCAGATCGCCGCCGAGAAGGCGGGCATCCTGAAACCGGGCGTGCCCGCGGTGTTCGCTCGCCAGAGTGAGCCGGTTATGCAGGTGCTGGAGCGGCGGGCGGCGGAGCTGGGCGTGCCGTTTGAGCGGGCCGATGAGGTTCGCGTGTCCTGTCTTCAGCTCACCGCCGGAGGCAGCAGCTTCCTGCTGGGCGCCGAGCGTGTGGAGTGCCCGCTGGCCGGCGAGCACCAGGTGGACAACGCCGCGGTGGCCGCTCTCGCGCTGTGGATACTCGGGTACCCCACCGCGGGCATCGCCTCGACGCGCTGGCCGGGGCGTCTGGAGCGCGTGGCCGAACGGCCCGACATCCTTCTCGACGGCGCGCACAACCTGGCCGGCGCGCGCGCCCTGGCCGCGTATATCCGGCGTATCTGCGCGGGGCGGAAGATCCGGCTGGTGTACGGCGTCATGCGCGACAAGCCCGTGCGCGCGATGACCGCGGAGCTGTTCCCGCTCGCCGCCAGCGTGGTGGTGACCGCGCCCGCCAACGCGCGCGCCATGGCTCCCGCCGGCGTGATTCGGGAAGCCGCGCCGCATCCGGACATCCGCGCGGCATCGAACATCGCCGCCGCCCTCGAGATGACGCGCAGCAGCGCCACGCCGGATGATGCCATCGTCGTCACCGGATCGCTGTTCCTTGTCGGCGAAGCGCGCGCGCTGCTCGTAAAATGAAGATTCATGTTCTGGACCGTGTGGGCCGCGCTGATCACCGACCCGCTCATCGTGCTGGCCACCATTGCCTTCGCTTCGGTCAGCGTGGCCACGTCCTTCTTCGACGCCGCCGGGCGCCGCCAGGCGCGCATTGCCGTGGCGTGGTCGCGCACGCTGTTGCGCATTTCCGGCGTGCGCGTGCGGGTGGAGGGTCTCGAAAACATCGCGCCCGAGGGCGTGTACGTGTTTGCCAGCAACCACGCCAGCTACATGGATACGCCCGTGGTGCTGGGCAACGTCCCCGTGCAATTCCGGTTTCTGGCCAAGCGCGGACTGTTCATGATTCCTTTCCTTGGCACGCACCTGCAGCGCGCCGGCCACATCCCGGTGTTTCGCGGCAACGCGCGTCAGAATCTGAAGACGCTTGTCATGGCCGCAG
>CAYVPZ010000859.1:0-2000 GCA_964453955.1 uncultured Solibacteraceae bacterium
GTGCCCGCTCCACCGCCGGTCCAGGTCACCGTTACTCCGCTGGCCCGGTCCACTGCGCTGATGCTGCCCGCGTTGGTCCATTTGATGGGGTCCGCGACGGTCAGGTCCACGGAGAATTTCCCCACGTTGAACCCGCCTGTGCTGCTGGCCGTATAGGAGCCGGGGGTGAGAAACGGTGTGGCCCCGTTCGTGGACGCATAGACGCCCGTGATTCCCGCGATCGGAGTCAACTCCTGTGCTCCGCCGGGCCCATTCACGGTGATCTCTGACCCGGCATTGAGGCCCGTGAATGCGGACAGAGGATTCACCGATTCGGAAATCGCGGTCACGATGCACGATCCAATGGCGGCTGTCTGGAAGCTGGTGGCCCCGGCAAATTGCAGAGGCTCGATACTGAAGAACCCCGCGGAGCCGAGATCGGTGGTTTCCGTGATGTCTAAGATCGATTCCGTGGTTCGACTCAGGGAAACGAAGCCCAGGTTGAACGAAGGCTTGCCAAGCAGCGTCTGCAGGATGGCGGACGAGATGCCGTTCGGATCCGAGCACACCCGATCGGCGTTGCTGGCAATGGGCATGGTGGTAGCCGGGCTGACAATGCCGTTGATGCTCACCTCAACCGGAACGCTGCACCCGGTGATTCCCGAGGGAACCTTGAACACGATTTCATTGAGTCCCGCGCAACAACCCGAGGGGCCCTGATAGGCGGTGCTCACCAATTGTCCTCCAATATAGAGCTTTACGGGAATGTTGGTGAGGTTGGTGGCGATCGGTTTGCTGGAGTCCGGATACGGTACCGGACCGAGGCCCGTTCCCCACAGGATCGCTATATCGCCGGGCAGGGCCGCTGAATCCGCCAGATAGACCTTCTGGGTAGCGTTGTTAACAACGTCGCCCGTTCCATTCCCCTGCTGGTTGACGGCGAACGTTCCGAAGCTGCTCGCAACTACCTGAATGGGATACTCTGCACTGGTGGCGCCCTTGTAGGTGACGCTGACGCTGGCGTTCCCGACGGGCGTGGTGGATGGCATCACCGCCGCAACCTGATTGGCTATGGTGAAGATCATCGGCGCCTGGACGACTTTCCCGCCTGCCGTGACATTAACCGATGTTTCTTCGAGCGTGGTGGAAACGGGAAAACTGGTGACCTCCTGGAGCGCCGCGGGACCCAGCGGGCCGGTGGTGGGGTCCTCCGCGAAAATGGTGAAGGTGGAGCCCTGAGCAATGGCCGAATTCGGCATGCCCTGCTGGGCGTAACTGGCGGCGTTGAGGACGCCATTAATGGTCCGGATGACCGGCTGTGCGGACAAGCTGATGCCAAACGAGGTCAACAACCCCACAGCTAAGAGTGATTTCATCTGATTCATCGCCTCCGAAAAAGGGGAACTCTTTGCGGTCCCCCATCGGTGTCGGATATTAGCACAGTTCCAGCGGGCCGTCCATACGGAGGAACACGGTAGTGGGTCATTTTGTAGTGGGGTCATTTTTCCACGCCACGCCACGACCACGACGCCTCTACCGGCCAGCACGGGGGGAGATTACCCAGAGCGGCTCGCCGGCTATGAGCCATTCAAAATGTCGCCAATTTCGATAGCGCACGCCGGTGCTTTTCAAAGCGCGCGAGAATGGCGGCCTTGACCTGCTCGGGCGTGCGGCCCACCTCCGTGGTCGCCCACCTCTGCAACGAAAGAGGCCCATTGCTGACATCTGACGGATCAACCGATGTACGCCTCCGACGCCGCCGCAAACATCGAACGCCCCACGCGTACTCACCGGCGCGGTTCGCCGCCTTTCCCCTCCTCTATACTTAGAACAATGCACGACATGGGTGTTTTCTGGCTCCGCGTGGCAGCCGTCTGTTACTCCGTGGGCCTGCTCCATGCCATTCTGGTGATCAGCCTGCGGCGCACCAGCATTTTCCGCGTGGCCATCGGCGCGTTCTACACCGGCGTCATCCTGCACGTGGTTTCCATCGTGGAGACCACCCGCTCGCTCGGCCATTT
>CAYVPZ010000860.1:0-1984 GCA_964453955.1 uncultured Solibacteraceae bacterium
CAATACCGCTGGAGCAGCGGAGGACGAAGTTGTCAACGCTTCTCCCGGTTCCGCCGGGCAGCCACGTTGGCCTGGCGTGGTGGATTCCGGGGATGATCCTCGCAGGGGCGTATTCGGTGTTCATCCAGCGGCGGTTTTCGGCCCGCGTGGCGCCAGAATAACCGGGATGATCGCTCGCACATTCGGAAACCTGATGGCGCAGTATTGTGCGGCAGCCTCGACCAGCGCGCCTTCGCACCCGGCCTGCGTCTTTTTTTAGCGCTCATCCGTATACACCGATAGAATGAGCGCGACAGCCTGCCATTTCGCGCGCGTCATCATGGCCGACGAAAACACCGAGATCGGTCGGGGGCTGCGCCGGCGCGACCCCCATCTGCTCGACCGCCTGATCGAGCAGTACCAGCATCGCCTGCTGCGCTACCTCGTCCATTTGACCGGGCAGCGCGAACTGGCCGAGGATCTGTTCCAGGAAACCTGGGTCCGGGTGTTAGAACGCGGCCGCCAGTACGACGGGCGCCGCGACTTCACGGCCTGGCTTTTCACCGTCGCGCGCAACCTGGCCATCGATCACATGCGCCGCAGGCGGCCCGAAAGCGAAGAGCAGGCCGACATCCCGCAGCAGGGAATGCCTTCCGCTTTTGATCTCGCCGCGCGGATGGAGCAGAGCGAACGCATCGCCGCCGGCATGCAACATTTGCTCGCGGAATATCGCGAAGCGCTGGCGCTGCGTTTTCAGGAAGGAATGTCGCTGGAAGAGATTGCCAGCGTGACCGGTGCGCCGCTGGGCACAGTGAAATCGAGAATCTATCGCGGCCTGAGCGCGCTGGAGCCGTTGTTGAAAGGAGCCGGACTGTGAACGGAGATGTTCATGAACGTGCGCGGATGTTGATTGCTAACCGCGAGGAGAATTCGTGGCTGGCGTCGCATCTGGAGTCCTGTGCGAGCTGTTGCGAGTTTGCCGCGGACGCTGGTGAAGCAATCCGCGCTTTGCGTGCGATTACGATTGCCGCCGGCTGGGATCTGGTTTCGACCACGCAGATGCGAGTGCGGCAGCGGGCACGCGATTTGCAGCTCCGCCAGGACCGGCTCTGGGCGGTATGGCTTTCCTGCGCGGCGGTAACACTGATCGCGGGCTTAACGATGGCCGCGCTGTGGAGCGGGCTCGCCTGGATTGGTGAGCGGATCTCGCTGGCCGCGCCGGTCTGGCAAATGTGTTTTGTAGTGCTCAGCCTGATGCCGACGGTGTTTACCGGCATTCTCCTGCTCGCGCGGGGGACGCATCTGGCGGATAACGAGGAGATTTGAAATGCCTGTAAGAAACGATACTTCGACGCGGTTCATGGATGAAGTTCGCATCATCCCGCCGGTGGCCTGGCTGATTGCAGTTCTGTTGTTTCTGGCGCTGCCGACCATCATGGCGTTTATCCTCGGTCACGACCCCAAACACCCACCGCTTGCGATCTTCGTTTCGGCGACCCTGATTCCGGCAACGCTTCTGGCGTGCTACATCCTGCTGATCGGCTACGTCAGCAAGGATGCCGGCCGCCGCGGGATGAGTCGCGTTCTCTGGACCCTGATTGCGATCTTGATTCCCAACGCGCTGGGCATTGTGCTGTATTTCGTGTTGCGGAAGCCGCGCCTGTTGCGTTGCCCGCACTGTCGTGAAGTCGTGGATCCCGGATTTGGCTTTTGCCCAGTCTGCCGCTACCAGTTGAGCCCGGCGTGCCCGCAGTGCCAGCGTGGCGTCAGACCGAGCGACAGGTACTGCCCGTATTGCGGCGCCGATCTGAGAAGTCCCGCACAGGCCGCTCCCGTGGCCGGTTGAGTCCATGTAATCATGGCGGACCATGCCTTTCCTTTGGATGGTCGTGCTAGTGGCAAAATGTAGGCGTTCCTCCGCTGGTCCTCCCTAGCCACGTCACGGTGCGTAGAGCGGTGCAAATCTGTCCGGGCTGGTTCCGCAGCGTAATACCGGGTGGCTGCC
>CAYVPZ010000861.1:0-1974 GCA_964453955.1 uncultured Solibacteraceae bacterium
ATCTGGTCAACCAGGTGAACACCAACTCGACGCTGCAGGCGGCCGGCATCAGCGCATCCTCCGCCAACGGCCAACTGGTCTTCAGCAGCAACAGCGGCCAGAGTTTCAACGTGTCCGCGGTGGGCGACACCACCAACGAACTGGGTCTCGGCAACTATCTGGCCAACGGGGGCGCTTTCGATTACAACTCCATCGTCGCCGCCAACCCCATCGTCACCGGCGCCACCGCGGATATGCTGGAAATCTCCGTCGGCGGCGGACCGGCCCAGCAGATCAGCGTTACCGGAACCGCCGGGGACACGGCGCAGAACCTGGCCGACTCGCTCAATACCGCCCTCAACATGAACGCGACCACCCATGCTGCCGGCATCGTCGCGTACGTGGCCGAAAACGGCAACCTCGCGCTCGCTTCGGGCAACGGAACGAATTTCCGCGTGGCCGAAGGCACGGGCACGGCCGCCAACCAGGTCCTCGGCTTCGCCGCGGACGCGCTGACCAACACGCTCACCACCGGCGCGTATACGGGTGGTGGAGGCACCGCCATTGCCGGCGACGCCGGGTCATGGGCGACAATACCCACCAGCGGCACCAACGACATTTACTTCGATGCGGGCGGCTCAGCGGCGACGTCCGTGTTCCAGTTCAACCCGATTGTGAATGCGCAGGACGATCAGACCATCACCATTTCGGCCAACGACTCGTCCGGAACCGCTCACTCCCTCGCCATAGTGCTCTCCAACAACTCGACGGCGAGCAACGCGAGCTCTCTCGACCAGGCCATCACCACCATCAACGCGCAACTGCAGGAGAGCGACGACTCGACGCTGTCGCAGATCGTCGCCGTTAAGAACGTGATCACCAATGCCAACGGTATCGTCACCGGCGAGGGAATTCAGTTCATCAGTGCGTTGCAGTCCTTCTCGGTGACGCCGAGCGCTGCCGGCACCGGCTCCGTGGTCGGCATCGGATCCGCCTCCCAGCAGGGCACGGTGCAAAGCTCCGCGCTGCTGGCGGGAGGAGGAAGCGCGGACATATCGAACCAGAGCAGCGCCGAAGCGGCGGTCACCGCGCTGGGGCAGGCGGTGGTCCTTCTGGGCGCGGCGCAGGCCGTGGTCGGCCGCGGCGAAAACCAGTTCACTTACGCGGTGAACCTCGCGCAGTCGCAGCTGACCAATACCGCCGCCGCGGAGTCCTCTATCCGCGACGCCGACATGGCCGCCGAGGCCGCGAATCTGACCAAGGCGCAGATCCTCATTCAGGCCGGCGTAGCCGCTCTGGCTCAGGCCAACTCCGCTCCCGAGCAGGTGCTCACGCTGCTCAAGCAGTAGAAGTTGAGCTCCCCCGGTGCGCCACTCGTGCGCGGGTGCCAGGAATGATCGAAATCCAGACAAAGTATTTCGGCAGTATTTCCCTGGACAGAGGATTGGTCGTCGAGTTTCCCGCCGGCCTGCCCGGGTTCCAGCGGGAACGCACGTTCCTTGCCATCGAGCATCCGCGGACGGCCCCGCTGGTGATGCTGCAGAGCGTGGCCACCCCGCATCTCTGCTTTCTGGCGCTGCCTGTCCGCGCAGTGGATCCGAGCTACCAGTTGCAGATATCCGGCGAGGACCGGGCCGTCCTCGGACTCGACGAAACCAGCGACACGGCAATTGGAGCCGAGGTGGCGGCTCTGGCGCTGGTGGCGGTCCGCCACGACGGACAGATCACCGTCAACCTCATGTCCCCGGTGGTGGTGAACCGGGCCAACCGGCGAGCGGTCCAGGCGGTGCGCTGGGACGGCGTGTACTCGCACCAGCACCCGGTCGCGCTGGCGCCGATGGAAACGGGTGCCAGGGAGCGGACATGCTCGTAATCCGGCGGCGGGCGGGGGAATCCGTGTTCATCGGCGACGGCGTTGAAGTGGAGGTGCTGGAGATCGCCGGCAACCAGGTAAAAATCGGCATTTCCGCGCCGCGGGATGTCTTAATCCTGCGC
>CAYVPZ010000862.1:0-1966 GCA_964453955.1 uncultured Solibacteraceae bacterium
ACTTATCCAGCTCGTCGTTGATGGTGGCTTCTTTTTCGATATAGACGTCGCCGGAAGGAATGTAAGCTTCGGGCTGATAGTAATCGTAGTAACTGACGAAGTACTCGACGGCGTTCTGCGGGAAGAAGGTGCGGAACTCGTGGTAGAGCTGGGCGGCGAGCGTTTTATTGTGCGCCAGAACGAGCGCGGGACGGCCGGTCTTCTCGATGACCTTGGCCATGGTGAAGGTCTTGCCCGATCCAGTGACCCCCAGCAGCACTTGGTTGCGCTCGCCGTCGAGGACGCCGCGGTAGAGCTGGTCGATGGCCGCCGCCTGGTCGCCGCGCGGGCTGTAATCCACGGCGAGGTGAAAAGGCATAGTTACAGGATACTCTTCAAAAACGCGGCTATCGCCGCGTGTCCGTTTGAAAGCGTTCGTCGATCTCCACCTGCCAGCCGCTGGCGAGGCGATTGGTTTCGTTGGCCATGCCCACCACGGCCATCAGCTCGCTGAACATCGCGTCGGTCATGCCGGCCTTGCGCGCCGACGCGGTGTGCGAGGCGATGCAGTAGCCGCACTGGTTGGTGACGCTGACGGCCACGTAGATCATCTCCTTGGTGAGCGGGTCCAGCGCGCCAGGCGCCATGATCTGTTTGATGCTCTCCCAGGTGCGCCGCAGTGTTACCGGATCGTGCGCGAGCGCCTTCCAGAAGTTATTGATGTGATCGGTCTGGCGCGTGGCCATGATGTCGTCATAGACCGCGCGGACCTCCGGACTGGCGTCCGCGTATTCGATCAGACCCAATGTCGCCATGCCTGGTTCCTCTCATTGCACCGTCGATTTGCGCCGCAACTCGTCCATGACGCTGGAGACGAGTTCCTTTGCCTGGTCGAGGCTTTTCGTGATGATCTGAATATCCATGGCCGGACGGCCGGGGTGGCGGGCGCTTTGACAATACACGCCGTGCTGGCCCACCAGCACCAGGGCGTCGGTCAGCACATCGAGCGCCACCGCCAGGCGACCTCGTTCCAGACCCATGGCGAACTCGTGCTTTTCCAATTCCTCGCGCAATTCCGTGTAGACCGACATTCTCTTATTGTAGGGACCGCACGGCCTCCTCCACCTGGCGGGCCAGAGCCGCGTAGTCGTCACCCTCCAGAGGAAGGGGCTTGCCGATGGTCACGCGCACGCGGCCGGCCCGGGCCATGCGCCAGCTCCTGTGCAGCACCCGCTCAAGACCTTCGATGCGCACTGGCACCACCGGCACGGTGAGCCGGGACGCCAGCATGCCCACGCCGGGCTGGAACGGTGCGATTTCGCCATGCTCGGTCATTTTGCCCTCCGGGAAAATCACCAGGCAGTTGCCGAGGTCAGTGAGCTCGCCGATATAGCGCATGGTCTCGAGCGCCCCCGCCTCGCGCCGCGGAACGGGAAAAGCGTTGAAGAACAGCGCGGCGAGATAGTAATTCAGGCTGTTGGTGAACCACTCGTGCCAGGGGTGTTCGCGCGGGTGAAAATGCGCGTGGAAAAAATCGCGGGCCATGGCCGGGGCCATGCGATATCGCCACGGTGCGCCGGCGGCCGCCATCAGCACCGGCACATCCATGTGGCTCTGGTGGTTTGGGGCGAAGATCACCGGCCCGCGCAGGCCGCGCAGGTTCTGGCGGCCGCTGACCCGAATCCAGGCGAACAGACGCGTGAGCGGCAGCAGAATGCACGGAAGCGCGACTCGCCGGACGGCTCGCGCCCACCAGGAACGGTTCCACGAGGGAAATGTCACCGGCTCGGGGACCGCGGACTGATGCTCCGCCTTGCTCCGTAACTCACCCACGGTAGACGCTTCGGCGAGAGTCCCCTCTTCCACATTCAGGGTCACCATGAGTTCCACGCGCTCGAGCGAGCTGAGCGCATCGAGCTGCGTTTCCGGGGCAAAGCGCGGCTGCTCGGCGCGGGGAGGAGGGGCTGCGCCGCGAGCGATCTCGTGC
>CAYVPZ010000863.1:0-1963 GCA_964453955.1 uncultured Solibacteraceae bacterium
GCAGCGGCCGAGTGGACGATGAGCGGCTGTGCGAGCTGGTGCGCGAGTTGTTCCGCGAACTGGGCGTGCTGGACGGGGATGGCCGCTGGAACGAACGTTACCTCTGCTTCGAGCCGCAGGAGCGGCTGTTCCTGTACGGCCGCTGGCAGGAAGACATAGAGCCGCACATCGGGTTGACGGCGCGGGACCGGGAGCAGTTCCGCACCTTCGAACAACGGATGACCGAACACCGCGCCTCGGGCGAGTTCACCATTCCCATTGCGCGGGGAGCGAAAGCTTCCGACCTCGACCGCATCTCCATGGCGGAATGGCTGGCCCGCAACCGCTTCGACTCGCCGTACCTGCGCTGGTACCTCGACTACGCCTGCCGCGACGACTACGGCGCCCTGGCGCGCGATACTTCGGCATGGGCGGGCGTGCACTATTTCGCCTCGCGCGCGCCCGACGATAAAGGGCCGCTCACGTGGCCGGAGGGGAATGGCTGGATCGCGCGGCGGCTGATCGCAAAGCTCGCTGCGCATATACAGACCGGTCAGGCGGTGTTTCGGATTGCTCGCGAGGGGTCGAAATACCGGATTCTGACCGTGGCGGCCGATGGGAGCGCCGGGGTGGCGTATTCGGCCGACTTCGTCATCTTCGCCGCGCCCACGTTTCTTGCGCACTATCTGGTGGAAGGCGCGCCGCCCGCGGCCGGCTTCGTGTACTCACCCTGGTTCACTGCGAATCTGCGGCTGGATCGCCTGCCTCGCGAACTCGGGGGCGCGGAACCGGCATGGGACAACGTCGTGTACGATTCGACGTCGCTGGGTTACGTGAACGCCACCCACATGAGCGTGTCCAGCCACACCGAGCGCACCGTGTGGACGTACTATTATTCGCTGGCCGAATTCACGCCGGAACGGGCCCGCGCATACCTGCTGGCGAACGACTGGGGCCACTTCGCCGGCCGGATTTTGGACGAACTGGAACGGGTGCACCCGGACATACGAGCCTGCGTTTCGCGCGTGGACATCATGCGCATGGGCCATGCCATGGTGCGGCCTGCGGTCGGCTTTCAGTTCGGCGAGCAGAGGCTGCGCTGGCTGAAGCCGCTGGGGCGGGTGTATTTCGCCAACTCCGATCTAAGCGGGATCTCCATCTTCGAGGAGGCGCAGTACCGGGGGGTGGAGGCGGCGCGGGCGGTTCTGCGCGCGGCGGGCGGGGAGAATCACAGCAGCATTTCGAAATAGATCAGCGGGGCGTTTCGATACGTTGCGCGGCCGACCTCCCGGAAACCGCACTTCCGGTAGAATTCGCCCGCGCCGGCTTCGGCATCCCAGGCATCCAGTCGAATGGCATCGCCCGGCCATTCCCCGGCAATGCGGCGTGCTTCCTCGATGCTTAGCCTGCCGATGCCCTTGCGTTGCTCAATCGGGCTCACGGCCATCGAAGTGAGATACAGCGGGCGCTTGCTCGCGCTGAAGTACTTCCTGTCGATGGCCCACGGTTTTCGGGTGGAAAGGTTCAAGGTTGCGAGCAGCCGGTTGCGATGCCGGGCAACATACACTCTTGACATTCGCATGGCGAAGAGCACGCCCTTTTCCGTCAACGCCGCCGACCAGGGTCCTTTCCCGAATCGCGCGGTCAGATGCTCGTTTACCGCGGTGTGAAGAGACGCCAGATCCGCTGCATCTTCGGCAGAGGCGATTTGGAGGCTGAAGCGCATGTTTGCTGCAACTTAGCCAGGGTAACACATGGCGGCAAGCATGCCCAATTCCCAGCTGTTATGTAATCTGACTTACATACATCAGAAACTTGTGGCGGGCAGTTGCGCCGGGCGGTCCGGTTTGTTAGGCTGGGGTTGTCGCCGTCACAAACCAAACAAAACGTGGTGGTTGGGGTGATTGAAACGAAATCTTCAAAATGCCCCTTGCCACGGAGGGTGGGGTTTGCTAGATTGGATGATGGCGATAGAAGAGTGAAG
>CAYVPZ010000864.1:0-1961 GCA_964453955.1 uncultured Solibacteraceae bacterium
TGGCCGGCCAGATCGCACTTTGTCTGGTTCTTCTGGTGGCCGCCGGACTCCTCAACGGAACGCTGTACAACATCGCTCGCGTGGATATCGGATTTCAGCCCGCCGGCGTCACCGTATTCCAGATCTCGGCAGCCGACAGCGGTTACCATCTGGCGCGTAGCCGCGAATTCTACCGGCAGGTTGACGACCGTCTGGCGGCACTCCCCGGCGTTCAATCCGTCGCCTCCTCGTTGCTGGGACCCTATATGAACGGCACCAACGGAACGAACGTCTTTATCGATGGTTTCGCCGAGCGGCCCGGCCAGGACGTGGGCTCCCTGACAGACTGCCTGAGCGCGAGCTATTTCAGCACGCTGGGAACTCCACTGGTGGCCGGCCGCGAGTTCACCGTCGCCGACCGGGACGACGCGCCGCTGATTGCGATGGTCAACGAAGCTTTCGCCAGAGCGTACCTCGGCGCAAGTGTACTGGGCCGGCGCATCCGCTTCTCACCCCGTTCTCCGTGGAAGGAAATCGTGGGCGTGGCGCGCAACACGGCGTGGAACAATGCGCAGGAGAAGCCGAGTCCATTCGCTTACGTCCCCATCTCCCAGGTGACTCAGGAGCTCGGCAGCCTGGAATGGTACGTTCGCGCCCGCCCCGGATATCATCCCGCCGCCGATATCCGCCGGGTCATTCACGACCTCGATCCGAACGTTCCCGTCAATGCGCTTGAGGAGTACTCTGTCAAAGTCGCCGAAGCGGCTTATCTGCAGAGGCTGCTGGCGATCCTGGCGAGCGTTTTCGGCGGACTGGCGACATTGCTGGCGGGCCTCGGCCTCTATGGGCTGATCGCGTGGACATTCGCGCAGCGTACGGCTGAGATCGGCATCCGCATGGCGCTGGGGGCGACGCGGGCCAACATCATCGCGCTGATCGCGCGCGAGGCGGGAACGCCGGTGTTGTTCGGCGTCGTGCCGGGCATCATCGTGGCCTTGGCCGCCGGCGCTCTGATCGGGTCGCAGGTATTTGGCCTGTCCGCTCACGACCCGTTGGTGTTTGGCGCAGCCGCGCTGGTCCTCGTTGCGGTGGCCGCGCTCGCTGCGGTATTGCCCGCACTCCGCGCGGCACGCACGGAACCTGCCGACGCATTGCGCTGCGAATAGGGCGACCGGCCGATACTTGACGCGGTCGCGGTCTGAACTTAGCTGCACCCGCTGGTGCCGCCGCAGTTCTCGCACTTGTAGCAACTGCCGTTGCGCGTCATCAGCCCGCCGCACTCCGAGCACACCGGCGCGTCGCTCACCGTCGCATCGAACTGCAGCGCCTGCTGCGGCTCCGGCTCGGTGGGACGCAGCACCGGCGCGTCGCCCGCCTCCGTCACCGCGTACTCCGGCCCCAGAAACCGCGCGCCCAGCCAGCGGAAAATGTAATCCATAATCGACTTGGCGTAGGGGATCCGCGGATTGCCCGTCCAGCCGCTCGGCTCGAAGCGCACGTGGCTGAACTTGTCCACGAAGAACTTCAGCGGCACGCCATACTGCAGCGCGTAGCTGATGGAGGTGGCGAAGCTGTCCATCAGCCCGGAGATGGTGGAACCCTCCTTGGCCATGGAGATGAACACCTCGCCGGGCGTGCCGTCTTCGTACAGGCCCACCGTGATGTAGCCTTCGTGCCCAGCGATGGAGAACTTGTGGGTGATGGACTGCCGCTCGTCGGGCAGCTTGTGGCGCACCGCCTTGTAGACGATCTTCTCCGCTGCGGCCGGCTGCGCCGGAGCCGGGGCGGCTTTCTTCCCGTCCTTGTTGCCCGCGGTGTTGAGCGGCTGCGTGCGCTTGGAATTGTCGCGGTAGATGGCCACGGCCTTCAACCCCAGACGCCAGCTTTCGATGTAGGCGTCCATGATCTCTTCTACTGTAGACTCTTCCGGCATGTTGATGGTTTTCGAAATGGCGCCGGAGATGAACGGCTGCACCGCCGCC
>CAYVPZ010000865.1:0-1954 GCA_964453955.1 uncultured Solibacteraceae bacterium
CAGCACGATCTTGCGCGCGCCGTACGCGCCCTTGTCCGTTTGCACAATGAAGTGCAGGTCGTCGCCTTCAATGCGCTCCACGCGCTCGTACTGATGGATGGCCAGCTTGTAGTGGCCGGCCACGCGCCGGTAATACTTGAGCGCCTCGGTGCGTCCCGGTTTCTCGCCGAGGGAGGTCATGGGGATGTCGCCAATCTCCAGCAGCTCCGGCGTGGTGAAGAACACCATGTTGGTGGGGTAGTTGTAGAGCGAGTTCACCACACAGCCCTTGTCGAAAATGAGGGCGTCGACGCCGCGCCGCTGCAGCTCGATGCCGCAGGCGAGGCCGGTGGGACCCGCACCCACCACGATGGCGCCGGTCATCTGCATTTCAGAGCATGCCCTCCACCACGGTGTAGACGTTCTCAAGCGCGGCCGGGAGGGCCTGCGGGTTTTTGCCGCCGGCTTCGGCCATGTCGGGCCGTCCGCCGCCCTTGCCGCCCACCGCCTGGGCCACCTGGCCAACCAGCTTTCCCGCGTGCACCTTACCGGCAAGGTCCTTCGTCACCGCGGTGATGATGGCGACGTTCGAATCCTCCGAGGACGCCAGCACTACCACCGCACTCTTCCACTTATTGCGCAGCGAATCGGCCAGCGAGCGGAGCTGGGCGCGGTCCATGCCGGGCACTTCCGCGGCCAGCACCTTCACGGTCTTGAATACACGCGCCTGTTGTTCCAGAGTGCCCACCTGCGCGCCGGCCAGCTTTTCCTTGAGCTGCTCCACTTGTTTCTCAAGCGTCTTCTGCCCCGCGCGCAGCTCTTCGTTTTCGTGGGCGACTTTGTCTTTCTCGCGCTTGAAGTATTCGGGCACGGCGAGGCCGGTGATGGCCTCAATGCGGCGCACGCCCGCCGAGATGCTGCCCTCGTAGATGATTTTGAACAGGCCGATATCGCCGGTGCGCCGCACGTGGATGCCACCGCACAACTCGCGGCTGAACCCGGGCACCGACACCACGCGCACCTTGTCGCCGTATTTTTCGCCGAACAGAGCCATGGCGCCGGTTTCGAGCGCCTTGTCGAGATCCATCACGTCGGTGTTCACCGCGGTGTTGGCCAGCACCTGCTCGTTCACCAGGCGCTCCACTTCGTCCAATTCCTGCGGCGTCAGCGCGGCGTAGTGGTCGAAATCGAAGCGCAGGCGGCCGGGTTCCACCACGCTGCCGGCCTGCTTGACGTGGTTGCCCAGAACCTGGCGCAGCGCCGCGTGCATCAGGTGCGTGGCGGTGTGATTGCGCATGGTGGATTCGCGCAGCGGGCGATCCACGCGCGCGATAACGGTCTGGCCTTCGGCCAGGGGCACGAGTTCGTGCACCCGATGCACGATGGTGTTCGGCGCGGGCTTGTACGTGTTTTCGACGATGGCCACGCGCTCGCCGGCCTCGAGCGCGAGCAGAACGCCGGTGTCGCCCACCTGTCCGCCGGATTCCGCATAGAACGGCGTGCGATCGAACACCAGTTCGGTGCGCCCCGCCTCGTTGATCACCTTCGCGATGCGCACCGGCGCTTCCAGCGTCTCGCGGCCGATGAACTCGGTGGGCGCAAGCGATTTGTAGACCTCGGCAACCTGCGCCTTGTCGCCGCCGCGCCAGCTCGCCCGTGCGCGAGCGCGCTGCCTCTCCATCTCTTCGGTGAAGCCCTCGTGGTCGATGGTGAAGCCCTGCTCGCGGGCCATATCTTCCTGCTCGTCCAGCGCGAGTCCAAACGTGTCGTACAAGCGGAAGGCCACCGGGCCGGGGATGACGCCGCCCTCGGCCGTTTTCATTTCGTCGCGGAAGTAACGCTCGGCCACCTCGAAGGTGGTCGCATAGCGATGTTCTTCCTCGCGCACCACGCGGCCCACTCGCTCCACGCTGTCCATCATCTCCGGATAGCCGGGCTTCATCAGCTCGGCGACGAACGCAGTCAGATCGGAAAG
>CAYVPZ010000866.1:0-1952 GCA_964453955.1 uncultured Solibacteraceae bacterium
CCTGCACTTCACCGTGCACACGGACAGGGGCACGTACGGCGCGCGCAAGATCGTGCTGGCCACCGGTTACTACGACCTGCCCAACTTCATGAACGTGCCCGGCGAAGAGCTGGACAAGGTGATTCATTATTATAAGGAGCCGCATCCTTACTACGACCAGGATGTGGTGGTGGTGGGCGCGAAAAACTCGGCCGCCATCGCCGCGCTGGAACTGCACTGGACCGGCGCGCGTGTGACTCTGGTGCACCGCGGCGCGGGCATTCACCATCACGTCAAGTACTGGATCAAGCCGAACATCGAAAATCGCATTAAGGCGGGAGAAATCAAGGCGTATTTCCGCTCCTGCGTGAAAGAAATACTGCCCGGCGCGGTGGTGTTGAGCACGCCCGAGGGCGACATTCTGCTGAAAAACGATTACGTTTTCGCGTTAATCGGCTACCGGCCCGATCTGGAGTTCATGGCCGCGCTGGGCATCAGTCTGGATCCGGCCAGCCAGCGCCCGCACACCGATCCCGAAACCCTCGAAAGCGACCGCCGCGGCGTCTATCTGGCGGGCGTGATCGTCGCCGGCATGCACACCAACGAGATCTTCATCGAGAACGGCCGCTTCCACGGGCAGAAGATCGCCGAGGCCATCGCGGCCGATCTCGCGGCGCGCTGACATGGCGGAGACCAACGTCGCCGTGGTCGCCGAAAAGCCCTCGGTGGCCCGCGACATCGCCCGTGTCCTGAACGCCGGCAAGCGCGGCGAAGGGTATCTGCACGGCGGCGGATACGTGGTCACGTGGGCCATCGGTCATTTGGTGGCTCTGGCGCAGCCGCACGAGATTCGGCCGGAATGGCGCGCGTGGCGTCGCGATCTCCTGCCCATGCTCCCGCAATCGTGGCCGCTGGTGACGGTGGAAGACACCCGCGACCAGTTCGAGGTGGTGCGCAAAATCCTCACCTCGCCGCGCGTCTCCGGCATCATCTGCGCAACCGACGCGGGCCGCGAAGGCGAGCTGATCTTTCGCTATATCTACGATGCCTCCGGCTGCGACAAGCCGGTGCGCCGCCTCTGGATTTCTTCGCTCACCCCGGACGCCATCCGCGACGGCTTCGCGAAACTTCGCGATGGGCGCCACTACGATCATCTTGCCGACGCCGCGCGTGGCCGCAGCCGTGCGGATTGGCTGGTGGGCCTGAACCTCTCTCGCGCCTACACGCTGGCGTGTCACGAAGAGTTCTCGGTGGGCCGCGTCCAGACCCCCACGCTGGCCATGCTGGTGGAGCGCGAGCTGGCCATCCGCAATTTCGTCGCGGAAGATTATCTCAACGTGGTGGCGGTGTTCTCGCCCGGCGCCGGTCAGGAATACAAGGGGACGTGGTTCCGGCCCGGAATCGACCCGCTCGACGCTGCCATGAAACTTCCACCGGGCGGGGAAGAGGCCGCGGCGATCATAGAACGCGTGCGCGACGGCGCGGCCGTGGTAGAAAAAATCGACGCAAAAACAAATCGCATGCCGCCGCCGCTGCTCTACGATCTGACCGAGCTGCAGCGGCACTCCAACCGTCTTTATGGCTTCAGCGCCCAGCGCACGCTGGAGCTGGCACAGAGCCTCTATGAGCATCACAAGCTGATCAGCTACCCGCGCACGGACAGCCGCCATCTCTCGCTGGATGTCGCCCGGACGCTGCCGAAGATTGTTGCGGCAATCGCGGGCAACTACGAAGGGCTGCTCGCGCCAGGCACCGGCGAGCGGCCGCTCTCGCGCCGTTTCGTTGACGATACGAAGGTGTCCGATCACCACGCCCTCATCCCCACCGGCGTCTCGCCGGCGAACGCGTCGCTGGAACCCGACCAACACAAGATCTTCGACCTGATCTGCCGCCGCCTCCTCGCCGCCTGGCACGACGATCACATCTGGCTGGCCACCACCGTAATCACGCTGGTGCGCAGCGCAGCCAACGAT
>CAYVPZ010000867.1:0-1934 GCA_964453955.1 uncultured Solibacteraceae bacterium
GCCGCGCTCAGTTTCTCCCGCGCTGCGGCAAGCTGGCTCTCGGCCACGCGCGCGGCGGCCACATAGGAATCGAATTGCAGCTTCGAAATCTCCGCCTTCTCCGCCAGCGGACGCATGCGCTCCAGATCCGCTTTCGCCCGTTCCCACGTGGCTTCGCTTGCATCCACGTTGGCACGCGCGAAGGAGATGTCCGCACCCGCCGCTCGCTGGTGTTCGCTCGTGGCTTTGGCGAGATCGGCCTCGGCCGATTGCAACGCCGCATCCGCCTGCGAGGTGGAACTCACCGTGACGTCGCGCGTCAGCGGCACCGTGATATCGGCCCCGTTCCACTGGCTCTGCGCGTACCGCAGCGTGGCGCGGGCCAGATCCACCTTGGCCTGGTAATCGCGCGGGTCGATGCGCACCAGCACGTCGCCCTTCTTCACCTGCTGGTTGTCGTTCACCAGCACCTCCAGCACGTTCCCGTAGACCTTGGCGGCCACCGGCGCGATGTGCCCGTCCACCTGCGCGTCGTCGGTGGACACGCGCCCCGCCGTCGCCAGCCAGTACCACACGCCTCCACCCAGCAGCACCAGTCCCGCTCCGAGCAGCATCCACTTCGTCTTCGCCGCCGGCTTCCGCGCCGTGCCAGTCTCCAATTCCTCGAGGTCAATCGTTTCAGTCGCCATTGCCAACCAGTGCCTCCATGAGCGGTCCAGCCGTGATGATACGAGCGCCGCGCGCGCGAGCATCGGCCACCGCCTCGCGCCCGCGCCCGTCCGCGAATGTCGTATCGCTGAGATCCACCGTGATGGCCGCGTCGCCGCAGGCGTCCAGAGCTTTTCGGAACTCCTCCACCCACGGCCCCACCAGCCGTCCGTCGAGCCGGAGGGTGATTCGGCCGCCCGCGCTCGTCCTGGTGATCTTCAGCACACCCTGGGAAGGGCATTTCTGCTGCCGCCGGAAATGCCGATTTTTTGAGGGTCTGCCGAAAGTGAAGTGCCGATATTTCGGCACTGTGCCGTTATTTCGGCACTGCCGGCTCAATGCCGAGCTTTTTGATCCTGGATTGAAGGGTGGTGCGTTTCATGCCCAGGCGGGCGGCCGCGCCCTCCGGGCCGCCGACCTGCCAGCCGGTCTGGTCGAGCACCCGGCGGATGTGCTGCCGCTCGGCGGTTTCGAGCGTCGCCGATGGGGCAACGGCGGGGCCGGGGCGCAGTTCCGCCAGCGGAATCTCCAGCATGCTCCCGGAGGAGAGGATGACCGCGCGCTCGATCAGGTTCTCCAGCTCGCGCACGTTGCCTGGCCAGTAGTATTCGGCCAGCGCCGAGAGCGCCGCGGCCGGGATGGTTTCGATGTGCCGGTTCATGCGCCGCGAAAACTTCTGCGCGAAGTAGCGAACCAGCATGGGAATGTCGGCGATGCGCTCCCTCAGCGGGGGCACCGGGAGGGGGAAGACGTTGAGCCGGTAATAGAGGTCGATGCGAAACTGCTGCTCGGCCACCATGCGCGCCAGATCGCGGTTGGTGGCGGCGATGACGCGCACATTCACTTTGATGGTCCGGGTGCTGCCCAGCCGCTCGAACTCCTGTTCCTGCAGGGCGCGCAGGAGCTTGGGCTGCAGCTCCAGCGGGATGTCGCCCACCTCGTCGAGGAACAGCGTGCCGCCGTCGGCCAGCTCGAAGCGGCCGATGCGCTGCGCGATGGCGCCGGTGAAGGCCCCTTTCTCGTGGCCGAACAGCTCGCTCTCCAGAAGACCGGTGGGGATGGCCGCGCAGTTGAGCCGGGCGAAGGTGCGTTCCCGGCGCGCGCTGAGTTCGTGCACGCTGCGCGCGATCAGTTCCTTGCCGGTTCCGGTTTCGCCGAGGATCAACACGGTGGAATCGGTGGGCGCGACCGTCTCCACCTGGCGCAGGGCTTTGCGGAAGCCCGGGCTGTCGCCGATGACCTCGCCG
>CAYVPZ010000868.1:0-1923 GCA_964453955.1 uncultured Solibacteraceae bacterium
GGTGGATGTTGGCGGGGATGATGAGACGCCCGCGCGCCACCTCGTCCCGCACCAGTTCGGGAACAAGGCCCTCCCGGCGGGCCACGAACTCCATCTCTCCGGTGACCATGCCCCGCCGGGCGTAATGAAGCTGCGTCCGGATGGGATCGTTCATTCTGGCGGCAATCCAGTTACTGCGCATACCTGTACATGGTAGCGCGGTGCGTGGTTTCAGTGGACGGCGACTTTCGCCAGCGCTGGCGGGTGCAGGAAGCTCTGGTCTTCCGCGATGATGACCACGCCCGGGAACGCTCCGTGGTGGATTACCACGCCAGCGGGCTGCGCGTCTTTGGGAAGGCAGAATTGCAACTCGACGCGGAACGATTCGCCGGGGCCGATCTCGTCCGCCAGGCTTCGCGATGGCGCCGCGCAGGGTTCGTAGCGGCGTCCCCGGGTGTCCTCGAGCTGCGCGGTCGCGTCCAGCGCGCGCTGCCGGACCCGTTTGGCGTCGCTGGAGACCTCGATGGTGGCGACCCACTGATTCCCGGCCCGCTCGGCGGTGAGTGCCGCCACGCACCAGTCATCGAAGCAGCGGCGTTCGCCTGGAGCGAGGAGGCGCCGCGGCATCAGAAGGGCCACGGTAATGAGAACGATCGCATAGCCGGCCAGGTAGAGACCGGCGAACCGCGCCGTCCGGCGCATGCCGCTCCATTGGGGGCGTGCCGCGCGCACCGCCATCCGGACGAGCAGGAACAACTCCAATAGAACTGAGCCGAGAAACACCAGATCCTGAATGGTCATGGCAGATTCAATAGAAAGTACTCTACCATAACAAGTACTTCTCGATCAAGCAATACTTGCCGCCCCGATATACTTGCATTCATGGGTCGAAAAGCGAAGACAATCGCGGTGTGGTTGAGCCTGGGCCTCCCGCTGGCCGCCGCCATCGCGCCCGCCGAGTTCGCCGCCCGCCGCGCCAGCCTCGAAAAGCAGCTTGACGGCACGCTGGTCCTGTTCGCCGCGGCCGGGACGGGCGAGGGAATCGACGGCTTCCATCAGGAACCCAATTTCTACTACCTCACCGGCCTGGCCGAACCGGGCGCAGCGGTGCTGTTCACGCACTCCAGCGCCATCCTGTTTCTGCCCGCCCACGACGAGAAGGTGGAGCGGTATACCGGACGCCATGCCTCGGCCGAGGATACCGGCGTCCAAGCCGGCACCGGCTTCGAGAATATCCTGCCGCTGGGGCGCTTCGAATCCGAGTTCGCGAAAGCGCTGGAGACGTCGGAAAAAGTGTACGCTCTCCCCGACGACACGCACACCGCGGCACTGAAAACCCTGGCCCCGCTGCGCACCGTGCGCGACGCGGCGCCCCTGATTACCGCGTTGCGGGTGAAAAAGTCGGCGGCGGAAATCGACGCCATCCAGCACTCCACCGACGTCAGCGTGGAGGCGCATCGCGCGGCGTGGAAGCGCATGGAGCCGGGGCTCTACGAATACCAGCTTGCGGCGGTGATGTCGGAAACCGTGCTCGACCGCGGCTGCGAACGCTGGGCCTACGCGCCCATCATCGGCTCCGGACCCAACGGGGCCGTGCTGCACTACGACGAGAATCGGCGGCGCATGGAAAGCGGGGAACTGGTGGTGATGGACGTGGCCGGCGAGTGCGCCGGATACGCCAGCGATATTACCCGCACCATCCCGGTAAACGGTAAGTACACGCCGCGTCAGCTCGAGCTCTATAACATCGTGCTGGGCGCGCAAAAGGCGGGCATCGCCGCGGTGAAGCCGGGGGTCCCCTTCTGGACCGGCGACGACAGCCCGGACACGGCCGCGCGGAAATATATCGAGACGCACGGCAAGGACCTGCACGGCGAATCGCTGGGCAAATACTTCACCCACAAAATCGGCCACGAGGTGGGGCTCGAAGTGCACGATCCGCCC
>CAYVPZ010000869.1:0-1920 GCA_964453955.1 uncultured Solibacteraceae bacterium
GCGCCTGGCCAGCGGCATGCTCCTGCCCGGTCTGCCCAAGTGGTGGTTCATCCTGATTATGCCCGCAGGGTTCGGCGTCATCGCGTTGCGAGCCATCTGGATGGCAGGAGGGTGGCGGGCGCGGGCCATCGCGATGTTAGGACTGCTGGTTCCGGTGGCGCTCGGCTACTGGATTCCGGCGGGGCAGCCGACGGTGTTCTGGCTGGGCATCGGCATCATGTTCGCCGCCGCGCTGCTGGGGCTGCCCATTTTCGCGGTGTTCGGCGGCTTCGCCCTGCTGCTGTTCTGGAACAGCTCCACGCCCGTGGCCTCGGTGCCCGTGGAGATGTACCGGCTGGTGGCCTCGCCGCTGCTGCCTTCCATTCCGCTATTCACGCTGGCCGGTTATTTCATGGTGCAGGGCGGCGCGACGAAGCGGCTGCTGCGCGTTTTCACGGCGCTCTTTTCGTGGATGCCCGGCGGGCTGGCGCTGGTTACGGTGCTCATCTGCGCCATGTTCACGTGGGCGGGCTCGGGGTTGACCATTCTCTCCATCGGCGGGTTGCTGGTGCCGGTGCTGATGCGCACGCGTTACCCGGAGAAGTTCTCCATTGGCCTGGTGACCTCCTCGGGTTCGCTGGGCCTGCTATTCCCCACCAGCGTGCCCACCATTCTGTACTGCGTGTACTCGCAGACGCCCATCGATCAGCTTTTCATCGGCGGCATGCTGCCCCTGCTGCTCATGGTTTCGCTGGTGGCCGCCATGGGCATCCGCAAGGGCCTCCAGTGCGACGCCGTGCGCGAGCCGTTCTCCCCGCGCGAGGCCGTGGCCGCGCTGTGGGAGGCGAAGTGGGAGCTGCTCATCCCGGCCATCATGATTGTGGGCATTTTCGGCGGCTTCGGCACGCTCACCGAAGCGGCTGCGCTCACCGCGTTCTGCGCGCTGGTGGTGGAGGCATTCGTCTACCGCGACCTGAAGCTGGTGCGCGATTACGACAAGGTTTTCGTCGAGTGCGCCACCATCGTGGGCGGCGTCCTGCTGATCATGGGCGTGGCGCTCGGGTTTACGAATTACCTGGTGGACGCCGAGATTCCCGCGCGCATCATCGACTGGGTGCAGGCGAACATTCACTCGAAGATTCTGTTCCTGTTCGTGCTGAACATCGCGCTGCTGGTGGTGGGCGCGCTGATGGACGTCTTCGCGGCCATCCTGGTGGTGGTGCCGCTGCTGAAGCCGCTGGCGGTGGTCTACGGGATTCATCCGGTGCAGATGGGGATCATCTTCATCGCCAATCTCGAGCTGGGCTACCTCCATCCACCGGTGGGCATTAATCTTTTTCTGGCGGCCTATCGGTTCAAGAAGTCCATGGTGTATCTGATGTGGGCCACGCTGCCGTTCCTGGCAATCCTGTTCGTGAGCGTGCTGCTGATCACCTACGTCCCGTGGCTGACGGAAGCGCCGCTGCGGTGGTTTGGGAAGTGATGTACCTGTTCGACCTCTTCCGCTCCTTCCTGCCGCTGCACAATCCCATCGGCTTCGGTGCGAGCGACTTCATCGAACTGGCACTCGCCGTTCTGCTCGTCGTTCTGGTGCTGGCGCGGGCGCCTCTCGAGCCGCTGGCCCGCAAGCTCGCGCAAAAAACCGGCTGGTGCATGCTATTTCTGGCCGGGCTGACCATCGCGCTTCGCCTGGCGCTGCTGCCCGCGCATCCCGTGCCCACCCCGCAGGGCGCCGACGATTTCAGCTACCTGTTGCTGGGCGATACGCTGGCGCACTTCCGCCTGGCGAATCCGCCGCATCCGCTGCACCAGTTCTTCGAAACGAATTTCGTCCTGCAGCAGCCGGCCTACAGTTCCATTTACCCGCTCGGCCCGGCGCTGGCGCTGGCGCTGGGAGAGGTGGTGTTTCATCTTCCCTGGGCGGGCGTCGTTCTCTCGGCG
>CAYVPZ010000870.1:0-1908 GCA_964453955.1 uncultured Solibacteraceae bacterium
CATTGCCGGTGGCGGTGTCCAGGTTCCCGGTGGGCTCGTCGGCGAGCAGAATCGACGGACTTCCCGCGAGCGCGCGGGCCACGGCCACACGCTGTTGCTGGCCGCCGGAAAGCTGTGCCGGATAGTGCCGCACGCGGTGCAACATGCCCACTTTTTCGAGTGCCTCGTGCACCATTTTCTTGCGCTCGGACGAGGGCACCGAGCGATAGGTGAGCGGCAGCTCCACGTTCTCGTAGACGTTGAGATCGCCAATCAGATTGAAGGCCTGGAAGATGAAGCCGATTTCGCGGTTGCGCACGCGCGCGCGCTCGCTCATCTTCATGCCGTCCACGCGCCGGCCGTTCAGCGTGTAGGTGCCGTGGGAGGGCGAATCGAGCAGGCCGAGAATCGCCAGCAGCGTGGATTTTCCGCAGCCGGATGGCCCGGAAATGGCGATATACTCGCCGCGCTGGATGTCCAGATGAATGCCCGCCAGGGCGTGGGTCTCCATTTCGTCGGTGCTGAAGACTTTGGTGACGCTCTCGAGGCTGATCAGGGCATTCCCGTTGCCATTGCCGGACATATGTGCTCCTTCCCTTCCTGTGGGTATTACGAGGGACCCGCGGAAAGGTTACGCTCTCGAATGGGAATACGGCGGGGCCGTCCGGCGAGTTCCGGAAAGTTGTACGCTAATTGCCATGAAGGTTGCACGGCTTACATTGCTTCTGGCGGGAACGCTCCTGCTGACCGGGTGCGGCGACCTGATGTCGCTGGAACCGCTGGCCACCAAAGACAACACGATTTTCGACGCCGCGCTGCTCGGCACATGGACCGACAATCAGGACACGCTCTGCGTGGTGCGGGCGGCGAATCCGGCCTACAAGATTATCTGGATCGGCACGGGCGACGGCGGCAATGAGACCAGGCTCGAAGGCCGTCTGGTGAAGCTGGGAGAGGAACGCGTGCTCGACGTGTCGGCTGTCGACCCCGGGGCGTTCAGCGTGGGCGCGCACGTGTTCCTGCGGGTCCATATCGCCGCCGGCGCGCTGGAATTGCGCTTCCTCGATTCGGAGTGGCTGCAAAAGCAGGTGAAGCAGAGCGGGCTGGCGTGGTCGCCGTTCGAGGACCACCCGGTGATCACCGCGCCGTCGGCTCACCTGGTCACATTTCTGCAACAATTCGGCCTGAAGGAAGAAGCAATGGATAAGCCGATTCTGATGACGCGGCTGGTCCCGGAGAATGCGCGTCAGTGACGCGAACTTTACGGTTGCTGCCAACGCGCCATGAGCTTCTTTGACTTTTCCGACGATGTTTGGCGGGCAGTGTCTGAAGCGCGGGATCTGCCGTCGCGGCTGAGCGCCAGGACAACGGTCCATCGGGCGAAGTTTCTCGCCGCGGTGAGAAAGGCGGGATTCCACCTCTTGTCCAGAGGAAGTTACTTCACGCGAGGGAAGCACGATGTTGTAATTGGCGCCGCACCGTGGAGCGATCCCGACCTGGCGGCGCTTGAAGATCTGGCTCTCCACGCGCGGTCTGGCGCGACACGGATTAGTGTATTCGACATTGACGATATACCGTTCCCTGAGATGGTCACGCTGCTGCCCGGAATCCGCATGTTCACCCGGACACCCGTGGTCATGCAATACAGAAACGGTGAGCTCGCCTACTTCGGACAAGGGCACGACGCGGTTTTGTGGCTTCGGCAGCTTTGAGCGCGGGTGGCGAGCTCCGGAAGGTTAGTAGGCGGCCGCGAAATCAAACACGCCGGGTGTCTCCACGCTCTGCCGGCTCCCGGTTTCCGAGTTGATGGCGCCCATCACGACGGTCCCTTTCAGGCCCATGACCTCGGTGTTCGGCAGCTCCCGCACCAGCACGCCGGCCGCTTTCAGGCTGCCGAGGAAGTCCGCGTCGTAGGCGCCTTGGGGAACG
>CAYVPZ010000871.1:0-1908 GCA_964453955.1 uncultured Solibacteraceae bacterium
TGACGATCTGCTCAACGATGGAAAGCCCGATGCCGGTGCCCGATTCGCCCGAAGCTTCGGCGCGTTTGGTCCGATAGAACTTGTGGAAGATGCTGCGTAGTTCCTTCTCATCCAGCCCCATGCCCTGGTCGCGCACGGACACGTACAGACGGTCCCCGCGCGTGACGGCGGCAACGAACACCTCGGTCCCGGCGGACGAATACTTGACGGCGTTGGTGAGCAGGTTGTAGACGGCGTACTCCATCAGCTCGCGGTCGCCGGTGAGGGACACGGCGGCGATCTCTCCGGGGTGCACGGTGATATTCTTCCGCTCGGCCACCGGAGCGAGGCGCAAAAGGCAGTTGCCGACGATGCCGGAAACGGGGAAAACCTCCCGTTTCAATTCCATCTCGCCTTCGGAAAGGCGCTCCACGTTGAGAAACGTCTGGATCATGCCCGCCAGCCGCTTCGATTCCGCGTTGATCATGGAGGCCATCTGCTTGCGCTTATCCTCTGTGAGATTGTAGCGGCCGATCAGTTCGCTGGAGCCCTGGATGGCGGTGAGCGGCGTCTTCATTTCGTGGGTCACGAAGCGGATGGCCTGCTGGTAGCGTTGCCGGTCGCCTTCGGACTTGCGAAGCTGGCGGCGGACGAAGAAGTGCTGGTAGCTGGCCGCGGCGGAGACGCACAGCCACGCCACGGCAAAGGGCGCCGAGTATGGAAACACCACGTTGTTCCGGAACGCGATCACCGGCAGGGCGTGCGCCAGGATGAGCAGCAAACCGCCGAGGACGTACGCGCGCCAGCCGGACGCGAATGCGAAGATGGCCGCCGCGAGAGCCGCGATGAGCAGACACCAGCCCACTATTTCGACGCCGGACGCATCGCGCAGGAACTGGCCGCTCTCCAGCGTCTCGAACAACTGGGCGTGCGTTTCCAGACCGGAGATGCGCTGGCCATAAGGGGTCACCACGCGGTCGTTGGTGGCGGTCACGCCGAAAAAAACAGTCTTGCCGTGCAGTTGCGTGGCGAGCGTCGGGTCTCGCAGGATCGCTTCCAGCGACACCTTTGGCAACGGCGCCACGGTATAGCGGATGCGCAGCGAGCGATGGTCGCCGACGCGCGCGAAGGGAATGGTCTCGGCGCCCACCTGAATCTCCCGCGGCGATTCGACGATGCGCGGCACCCCGCGCGCCAGGCGAAAGGCCTCCAGCGACAGCGCCCAGTGCCGTTCGTGCGCGAAGGTCTTCTCCAGAGCGATGGAGCGGGTGACGCCGTCGTGCGATTCCTCGTCGGCCCGGACATTGCCCACCGCGGCGGCGAACCGGGCGAACCGCGGCAGAGGATTCTCCCATCGCCGGGTGCGTCCATCGTCGATGAACTCGGCCGGAAGCACCAGGTTGTGGGTGGCCTTAAGAGCGTCGGCCAAACGCCGGTCCTCGCCGGGATCGCCCGCGTCGGCGAGCGCCATGTCGATGGTCACCACGGCCGGCTGGCCCCTGGCGATGACCTCGAGGCCCATCGTCAGAATAGGACGGAAGGCGCGCTGGCCGCCCCGGTTGTTCAAGGTGGCCTCGTCAATGGCCACGATCACGCAGGCGGGTTGGTGCGCGGGCGGCGGGTCGAAGGCGAGCATCTGGTCATAGGCGTAGTCGTCGATGCGCGCGCCGATCAGACTCCAGCCGGCCACCAGAGCCAGCAGGAGGGCCGCGCCGGTGACCGCCACATACGCGCCGAGCTTTCTACCTTGCCAGAGCCTTTTCAATTTCGGCGGGCTCCTTCGGCAGGGCCGCGCTGACCACGCGGGAACCGTTGCCGGTTACCAGCACCACGTCTTCGATGCGGATGCCGATCTTCTCTTCGGGGATGTACAGGCCGGGCTCGATGGTGATCACCATGCCTTCTTCGAGTTTCGCGGGAGGCATGGGC
>CAYVPZ010000872.1:0-1907 GCA_964453955.1 uncultured Solibacteraceae bacterium
GGGCGTACGCCGTGCTCGGCTGGGGCGGCTACTGGGGCTGGGATCCGGTGGAGAACGCTTCCCTGCTGCCGTGGATCAGCGGCACCGCTTTCCTGCACTCGGTGATGATGCAGGAGAAAAAAGGAATGATGAAGGTGTGGAACATGGTGCTGGTCTCCGGCACCTTCTTCCTGTGCATCCTGGGCACCTTCCTGACGCGCTCGGGCATCGTGAGTTCCGTGCACGCCTTCGCGCAGAGTTCCATCGGCAATTACTTCGTGGTGTTCCTCACCGTGGGCATCGCGGCGACGACATGGATCATTCTCGACCGCCTGAAATACCTGCGGAGCGAGGCGCATCTGGAAAGCGTGGTGTCGCGCGAATCGAGCTTCCTGTTCAACAACCTGATTTTGCTGTCCAGTTGTTTCGCGGTCCTGTGGGGCACGCTGTTTCCGGTGATCTCGGAAGCGCTCACCGGCGAAAAGATCAGCGTGGACAAGCCGTTCTACGACAAGATTCTGGTGCCGGTGGGTCTGTTCCTGATGTTCCTCACCGGGGTGGGGCCGCTGGTGGCGTGGCGCCGCAGCTCGCTGGAGAGTTTGCGCCGCGCGTTCCTGTGGCCGTCGGTGGCGGCCGTTGCTTTGGTGGCGGCGCTCGCGTTCGGCGGCATGTACGAACACCCCTACGCGCTGGTCTCCTTCGGGTTGTGCCTGTTTGTCACCGTTACCATTGCCCTGGAGTTTTGGAAGGGCGCCCATGCAATTCGCGCCAAAAATGAGGTGAGCCTGCTTAGAGCGGCCGTGGAGTTGACGCACCGCAACACGCGCCGCTACGGCGGATACATCGTGCATATGGGCGTTGTGCTGATGTTCATCGGCTTCACCGGATCGGCTTTCAACAAGGACCACACCGTGCAGGTGACGCCCGGCCAGGACTTCGCCATTGGCCACTACAACCTGCGCATCACCAACGTGCAGGACGACGATAACGACAACTTCGAACGGCGCACGGTATCGGTGGATGTGCGCAAGGCCGGGGAGGACCTGGGAACGCTGCATCCCGAACACCGCTTCTACAAATCCAGCCGGCAGCCGGCTTCGGTGGTGGCCATCCGCCGCCGGCTGAACGAAGATCTGTACGTGAACTTCGCCGGCATGTCCAGCGACGAAAGCAAGCTGGTGATCCAGGCGTACGTGTTCCCGCTGGTCTCGTGGATCTGGCTCGGCTACTATGTACTGCTTTTCGGCACGCTGGTCTGCCTGGTGCCGCCGAAGATACGGCTGGCGTACGCGCGTACCGAGGTTGTGGGCATCGTGGGGAAGCGCGCATCCGTCGAGAAATAGCGGAGAAATAATTGGCTCACTGGAAGAGATTCGTTCTGCTGGCCGCGGCGGCTGGCCTGCTGATGGGGCAGGAGGGCACCGTGCTGGTGACGCCGGCGGTGCGCCGCGTGGGCATGCGTCTGGCCTGCCTGTGCGCGACATGCCGGAACACCGTTGGCGACTGCGCCATGCTGGAGTGCGGTTACTGCAAGCCGGTCCGGTTGAAGATCGCGCAGATGCAGGCCGAGGGAAAATCCGACGACGAGATTGTCGCCTTCTTCGTGAAGGAGAATGGATTGCAGGCGCTGGCATCGCCGCCGACCAGCGGCTTCAGCCTGCTCGCCTGGGTGATGCCCTATGTAGTGATTGCGCTCGGGCTGGTGGCCATCGCGTGGTTCGTGAAAAGGTTCGGCGCGCGCCGCGCGGCCGCCGGCGCACCGCAACTGGATGAAGAGACGCTCCGGCGCTACCAGGAGCAGATTGAAAAGGATGTAGCAAAGCTCGAATAATGTTTCTTGCCGCCGCTGTCCTCGTTGCCGTAGGGGCGCTTTTGTTCACGTTGCTGGTCCGCGCCAAAGACGTTCCCGAGCCGGAAGCGCCGTCTCC
>CAYVPZ010000873.1:0-1905 GCA_964453955.1 uncultured Solibacteraceae bacterium
AGCGGCTGCGGCAACGGCGGACGCTGTACGAGCACGCTCTGGAACGCCTTGAGCGCTACGTCATCGGAACCATCGAGCACCTCGGCCGGGATGGTCGGGGGAAGTACTGCCGGCTGGAGGGGAAGACGGTCACCTTCAGTGTGCGCGCCTGTCCGCCTTCGGTAGAGGTGACGGACGAGCCGGCTGTTCCCGCGGAGTATAAAGCGCTCACGCTGAAACTGCCGGAGACCCTGTGGGAGCAACTGCTCGACACCATCGATGTCGACCAGCGGGCCGAGGTACTCGCCGAGGTCCGGAATCCTGAAGTTTCGGTCGACAAGCGCTCGGTGAAGGCGGCCATCGAGGCGGGCAGGAAGGTGCCGGGCGCCGGACTGGTCACGGTCACGGCAGGCGCTGCGGAGGAGCTGAGGATGAAACCGGCCCGGAATCCTCAGTACCTGCGCTGGATCCGCACGCTTCCCTGCGCGGCATGCGGCACCACCCGTCATGTGGAAGCCGCTCATACCGGGCCCCGCGGCCTGAGCCAGAAATCCCCGGACACCTCGGCTATTCCGCTGTGCCCACGCCACCACCGGACGGGTGACGACTCGTATCACAAACTGGGACCTCGGAAGTTCTCCGAGGTCCACCAACTGGACATCCCGGCGCTGGTGGCCCGGCTCAGTGCGAAGCCCTTCATCCGCGTGGAATCGGGCGCCTTTGTCGGGTCGCTGCGGGGAGAGGAATACATTCTCGGCCCCGCACAGATCGGCATCGCCCGGGCAGTGCGGAAGATGACCGATATCCGGCGCGAAGCGCTGATGGAGGTGGCGTAATCAAGGAGCGGCGGCGCAGCCTGGGGAATCGCCGGGCGTGCCGCTGAACGCGCCTCAGACACCCTGAGCGACCGCACAGGCGCGCGCTGCCCGCAGTGCCGGAGTTACTCGGGAGCCAGGCTGTTCAGAAGTCACGTCACATGGATGGGCACCGCCAGAAACAATCCGACGCCGTTCATGCCGGCGAAGGTGAGAATTGCCATTGTATACTGAGGGCGCATGTGAGGATTTCGGTCGCGGCAACATGTATCACAAACAGATCGCGCAGTTAACAGCCAGGATCGTTGAGGCGGAACGACCGGAGAAGATTATTCTTTTCGGTTCGTACGCCAGCGGGACGGCGACAGAAAGCAGCGACATAGATCTGCTGGTGATCAGTCGCTCGACGCTTCCGCGCCGGGAGCGCGAGGTTCGCCTTACCCGGCAGCTGTTTGGCTCCGGTGTACCGTTCGATCTGTTGGTGTTGACCCCCGAGGAGATGGAGGAACGGCTGCGTCGCAATGGGCCTTTCATCCGGGAGATTCTGTCAACTGGCCAGGTTGTCTATCAGCGCCCATGACGCCGGATTACGATGTGGCAACGTTCGAGACGTGGCGACGAAAAGCGGAAGAGGACTTCGCCGCTGCATCAATCCTTGCTGAACACGGAGGTCCAGCCGCCACCATCTGTTTCCTTTGTCAGCAAACGGCTGAAAAGTACTTGAAGGGATATCTTCTGCTTCGGAGCCAACCGCCGAAGCGAATTCATCAGCTCGATGTGCTGCTCGAACTGGTGCAGACCTGGATCATCCAGTCGCCGTTGATGCTGAACGTGCGACGGGAAGGGGTCCTGGTGTGACGATAGGCATCGCCCGGGCAGTGCGAAAGATGACCGACAAGCTCGGAACCGGCACTCGTTAGGTGTGACGAGAGGTGTTACGATGAGTGTTGTATGAAGCCTCATTCGCCATCCGCCACGCTCCGCCGCAGCGTAGCCCTGCCCAGTGCTCTGATCAATGAGTTGAAGTCCGTTGCTCCGCCGGAACTCCGTTCCAACCTGAACCGCCTGGTGATTCTTTCTCTTCAGGAGTACGTCTCCCGGCGGCGTCGGC
>CAYVPZ010000874.1:0-1897 GCA_964453955.1 uncultured Solibacteraceae bacterium
AGGTGATGGCCATTCCGACGTCGTCGATGCACAACACGCTGCTCACCGGCGATCACCTGATTGTGGACAAGCTGTCCTACTCGCCTCCGGGCGCGGTGAGCCGGCATCTGCTGCCGTATCACGACGTGAAGCGCGGGGACATCATCGTGTTCCGGCATCCCACGCTGCTGGACGAGAATTATGTGAAGCGTTGTATCGGTTTGCCCGGCGATCGCATCAAGCTGGTGAACAAACAGCTCTGGCTAAACGGCCACATGCCGGCCGAACCGTACGTGATCCACATCCGTCCGGAGTACGATCCGTACCGCGATAACTTCCCGGTGGGCCGGCCCGAATACGCCTACGACGAGGCCATGTACGATCGCGCCATGGCCATGCTGCGCGACAACGTGGTGAACGACGAACTGGTGGTGCCGCCCGGCTTCTATTTCGCCATGGGCGACAATCGCGATAATTCGCTGGACAGCCGCTACTGGGGTTTGGTGCCGCGGGGGAACATCATCGGCAAGCCGGCCATCATTCTGTGGTCCTACGATGCGCCAACCGACGACCTGAAGGACTACAACTTGCACCACTTTATCGATCTGGCGCAGCATTTCTTCACCAAGACGCGCTGGGAGCGGACCATGCGCCTGGTGCAAGGGTATCCGCTGCAGTAGGGTTGGGGAACCCACATGAAATCCAACTATTACGGCCTGATTATGGCCGGAGGGCGTTGCACGCGCTTCTGGCCGCGCAGCCGGCGGCGAACGGCCAAGCAGGTGCTGCGGTTCATGGGCGAACGGTCGCTGATCCAGCAGACCGTGGACCGGCTGAAGCCGGTGCTCGGGCCGGAGCGAATCTGGATTGTCACCAACGAGTTTCTGCGCGACGAGATTACGCGGCAGCTTCCGGAGGCCCCGGCGGGGCAGATTCTGGCCGAGCCCGCGCAGCGCAACACCGCGCCGTGCATCGGTCTGGCCGCGCACATTCTGAACTCGCTGGACCCGGACGCGGTGATGGGCGTGTTCCCCGCGGACCACTATATCGCCAGGCCCGCCCGCTATCTGCGGCTGGTGCGCGCGGCGTTTCGCGCGGCCGCCCAGGGGAAGATGGCGGTGCTGGGCATCCAGCCGCGCTGGCCCGAGACCGGGTACGGTTACATCGAGTTCCCGCGTGGCACCAGGGCCGGCGCGCTGGAACCCGCACCAGTGCTGCGCTTCCGCGAAAAACCGGATTTGAGAACCGCGAAGCGATTCGTCGCTGCCGGGAATTTCTACTGGAACGCGGGCATGTTCTTCTGGAGGACGTCGGTGCTTCTGGAAGCCTTGCGCCGCCATCGCCCGCAAATGGCCACGGTGCTCGCCTCCCTGCCCCCGTTCGGGAGCCGCAACTTCCGGGCGAAGCTGCGGGAGACGTTTCCGCTGTGCGAGAACATTTCCATCGACTACGCGGTGCTCGAGCGCGCCAAAGGCGTGGTGGGGATTGCCGCGGACGACATCGGCTGGAACGACGTGGGGAGCTGGGACGCCGTCTATGAGCTGCTGGCGCGCGACTCGGCGGGGAATGCCACGCGCGGCGAAACGCTGCTGGACGACAGCAGCGGCAACTATGTGGATGCGAGCGGCCGCCTGGTGGCGCTGCTGGGCGTGAAGAACCTGGTGGTGGTGGATACGCCCGATGCCCTGCTCATTGCCGACCGGGGCCGCGCCCAGGATGTGGGCACGCTGGTGAAGCTGCTGGAGAAGGCCGGCCGCGAGGATTTGTTGTAGCGGGTCCGTGCCCCTCAGCAGTTGTTGTTCGCGGACTTGCCGAACGACAAATAATTGCTCACGTTTTCGCGCAGCAACTGCGGGAAGCTCTTGTCCAGGTTCGAGCGGATGGCCACGTAACACTCGTCGCACTGGTTGCAGTTGGT
>CAYVPZ010000875.1:0-1893 GCA_964453955.1 uncultured Solibacteraceae bacterium
AGTTCCTGATCTTTCTGGCCGTCCTCGGTCCGGGCCTCATCACCGCCAACGTCGACAACGACGCCGGCGGCATCCTCACCTATTCGCAGGCCGGCGCGAGGTGGGGATACCTGCCGCTGTGGACGCTGATCCCCATCACCGTTCTGCTCATCGTCACCCAGGAGATGTGCTCGCGCATGGGCGCGGTCACCGGCAAGGGCCTCTCGGATCTGATCCGCGAGGAGTTCGGCCTGCGCACCACCTTCTTCATGATGGCGGCGCTGGTGATCGCCAACTTCACCAACATCATCGCCGAATTCTCCGGCATCGCCATTTCGCTCGAGCTGTTCCACATCTCTCGTTACGTGTCGGTGCCCGTTTGCGCCTTCGCGGTGTGGTGGCTGGTGGTGAAGGGCAACTACCGCAGCGTGGAGAAAATATTTCTGGTGGCCTGCACGCTCTATGTCACCTACATTATTTCGGGCGTACTGGTGCGTCCGGACTGGAAGCAGGCGCTCATCTACAGCGTCAAGCCGAGCCTGGCTTTCGACACGGACTACCTGTACATGCTGATTGGCATGGTGGGCACCTCCATCGCGCCGTGGATGCAATTCTATCTGCAGTCGGCGGTGGTGGAGAAAGGGATCACGGCGAAGGAGTACATTCAGTCGCGGCTGGAGGTGATCATCGGCTGCATCATGACCGACGTGGTGGCGTTCTTCATCATCGTGGCGTGCGCGGGCACCATCTGGAAGTTCAAGCCGAGGGACATCGAAACGGCGGCGGACGCCGCGCTGGCGCTCAAGCCGTTCGGCCAGTACGCGTGGCTGCTGTTCAGCGCGGGGCTGTTCAATGCCTCCTTCTTCGCCGCGTGCATCCTGCCGCTGTCCACCGTGTACACGGTGTGCGAGGGCATGGGCTTCGAATCGGGGCTGGACAAGCGCTTCAACGAGGCGAAGGTCTTCTACTGGCTGTACACGTTTCTGCTGGTGGCCGGGGCGCTGGTCATCCTGACCCCGAATTTCTCGCTCATCTGGATGACCCTGTTCTCGCAGGCCATCAACGGAGCCCTGCTGCCCTTCGTGCTCATCTACATGATGAAGCTGGTGAACAACAAGCGGCTCATGAAGGAATGGACCAATTCGACGCTGTACAACGCCATCACGTGGCTCTCGGTGGTGCTCATGATCGGTCTGACCGTGGCGCTGATCGCGATTTCGCTGAAGGATCTGTGGAGCTGACATGCCCTTCTGGCAGGTGATGATTCTGGCCATCGTGCAGGGGCTCGCCGAGCTGCTGCCGGTGTCCAGTTCCGCCCACGTGGTGGTCGCCGAAAAGCTGATGGGGCTCGATCCCTCGTCGCCGCAGATGACACTGCTGCTGGTGATGCTGCATACCGGCACCATGTTTGCGGTGCTCATCTACTTCTGGCAGACATGGCGGCGTTTCTATTTCTCGAGCCGCGACGCGTTCCGCCGCTTCGCGGTTTTGATTGTGTGGGCAACGCTGCTGACGGGGATTGTGGGCGAGGTGCTCAAGAAGATTATCGAGCACACGCTTTTCAAGGGCGCGCCCAAGGCGCAGATCGAGGACCTGTTTGGCCGCCTCGACCTTATCGCGCCGGCGCTGGCCGCAGTAGGCGTTCTCATTCTGATTGCCGGGCTGCGCGAACGGCACCGTGAATCTGTTATTGCAGGCAACCGGTCGTCGGGCGAAGGAACGCTCACTCTCTATCAAGCTGCTTGGATGGGGTTGGTGCAGGGACTGGCGCTGCCATTTCGCGGATTCTCACGATCGGGCTCGACCATCTCGGCGGCCCTGTTGACCGGCGCTGCCAAGGAGCCGGCCGAACGCTTCAGCTTTGCGCTGGCCGTGGTGCTCACGCCGCCGGTGGTGTTTATCGAAGCTATGCGG
>CAYVPZ010000876.1:0-1893 GCA_964453955.1 uncultured Solibacteraceae bacterium
TCGGCCGAGTGGCCAAAGACCGTTTCCGCGCCGCGGTTCCAGGTGCGGATAATCCCCGCCGGCGTGAAGGCGACGATGGCGTCCTCGGAACTTTCCACGATCGCGGCCAGGAACCGTTGCGCGTCCTCGGCCGCCCGCCGCCCGGTCACGTCCCGCTTGACGGCAATGAAGCCGACAATCGCGCCATCGGCGCCGGCCACCGGGGCGATGCGCATCTCCTCCGTATAAAGGGTCCCATCCTTGCGCCGGTTGATGAGCTCGCCGTGCCAAACTCGTCCGGACAGTATGGTGTTCCAGAGGTCCTCGTAGAAGGCCACGGACTGACGCCCCGATTTGAGGAAGCGCGGGTTGCGCCCCACGGCTTCCTCGCTGGTGTATCCGGTCATCGCGGTGAACGCGGGATTCACGTACTGGATTCGCCCGCCGGCATCGGCGATGACGATGCTATCGGCGGCCTGCTCAACGGCCGCAGCCAGACCGGCCCGCTCGATTATGCCCGTTTCCCGAACCACAACGCACCCCGATCAGGTTAAGCCTTCGTTTGTGCTTATCGGCGCGCCTGGGGATTTCGCGAGCCTGCTCCCCGTGATGGGACTATCTGCTCGGCCACTCTTGCCTTAACCGGCCGCGATGGCGCCGGCGCGCGGGGCTTCCATGTGAATCAGAAACTCGGCGCCCCCGGAAGGACGGTTGCTGGCCGACACGGTGCCGCCGTTTCGCTCCACGATGGAACGGACAATGGACAGCCCCAGCCCGTGCAGCGCGTCGCGGGTGGAGACGTGCGGTTCGAAAATGCGCGGCAGAACCTGCTCGGAAATTCCGGCGCCGTCGTCGCGAATGAAAATCTCCCCCGCGCTGGCGCCAATCTGCACGTTTCGCGCGCCGGCCTGCGCGGCGTTCAGCAGCAGATTCACCAGCACGCGCTCCCACGCGGCGGCGTGCCCGGCGATGGGCAGGCTGGCCGGCACGCTGGAAGAGAAATTCACGCTGGGCGCGTGCACGCATTCCAGATAATCCTGCGCGAAGGTGATGGCGCTGTCCACCACCGGCCCCAGCTCGGCGGGCGAGCGGCTGGTCTCGATGATGCTCCAGACGATGCGCCGGCCGCGGTCCACGCTGCGCTCGAGCGTGCCCGCGAGTTTCTTCCATTGCGGGTCGCTCTCCATGAGTTCGGCCGCTTCGGCGATGGTCTGGAACACGTTGTTGAGGTCGTGCAGCAAGCCTTCGAGGGTGAAATCTTCGTTGTCCATGAGGTCAGGCGGCGATGTGCTGTAGTGTATCGAAAAAACCGGGGAAGGATACGGACGCCGCTTCCGCGTCCTCGATGGCGCAGGGTCCGTCGGCGGCCAGCGCGGCCACGGAGAAGGCCATGGCGATGCGGTGGTCCCCGAAGGAACTCAGTTCGGCGGCGTGGAACCGCTGGCGCCCGGGCACGTCGAAACCGTCCGGCCGCGTCTCGATGCGCAGGCCCATATGCCGGAAGTTTTCCTCGATGGTGGCGATGCGATCCGTCTCCTTGATGCGCAACTCGGCCGCATCGCGCACCGAGAGGCCGTCCTCGCTCGCCGCGCCCAGCACGGCCAGCACCGGAATCTCGTCGATCAGCGCGGCCGCGAGCGCCCCGTCGATGCGGCCTCCGCGAACCTTCGACTTGCGCACGCGCAGACTGCCCACCAGTTCCCCGCCGGTCTGCTGCACGTCCAGCACCCTGACGTCGACCCCCATGCCCACCAGAAAATCGAGCAGGGACGAACGGGTGGGGTTGAGCCCGACGCCCTGGATCACCAGATCCGATGCGCTCACCAGTTGCGCGGCCACCAGGAAAAAGGCGGCGGAAGAAAGATCGCCGGGGACGTAGAGATCCAGCGGCTTCAGGTGCGCGCGGCCCTCCAC
>CAYVPZ010000877.1:0-1886 GCA_964453955.1 uncultured Solibacteraceae bacterium
AGATCTTCGTCTATTGGGCAACCCGGGCTGAGGTAGACGTCGCAGACCGCCTGATCGATAGCATCACCGACCGCTTCTGGCTGATTGGCGAACATCCGCATGCTGGCAGGGCCTCGGAAGAAATGGCGCCGGGCGTCCGCTGCTTTCCTGCGGGGAAATATCTCATCTACTATCGAAAGACCCGGCGCGGGGTCGACATTCTCCACGTTTTCCACGGGGCACGTCACCAGGTGCGAACGTTCCATAAGCGCCGGTCCTCCCACCCGCCCACGCTATGATGGGATCTAACCCAAAGATGATCCCCGAAACGATCCCCGAAGGTCTCACATTCGACGATGTGCTGCTCCAACCGGCCCGCAGCGCCGTTCTGCCGGCGAACGTGGATACACGGACCTGCCTCACCAGGAACATCGCTCTGAACATCCCCGTGGTGAGCGCGGCCATGGACACGGTGACCGAGTCGCACCTGGCCATTGCGCTGGCGCAGCAGGGCGGCATCGGCATCATGCATCGCAACATGCCCATCGAGCGCCAGGCCGAGGAAGTGGATCGCGTGAAACGCAGTGAAAGCGGCATGATCGTCGATCCCATCACCATCGACCCGGACAGCAAGATCGCCGACGCGCTGGAGCTGATGAAGCGCTACCGCATCTCCGGCGTGCCCGTGACGCGCAACGGCAAGCTGGTGGGCATCCTCACCAATCGCGATCTGCGCTTCGAGACGCGCTTCGACCTGCCCATCAGCGAGGTGATGACCAAGGACAATCTGATCACGGTCAGCGTCGGCACCACGCTGGAGGAGGCGGAGAAAATTCTGCACCAGCACCGCGTGGAGAAGCTGCTGGTGGTGGACGACCAGTACTACCTGAAGGGCCTGATCACCGTAAAGGACATTCAGAAAAAGTTGAAGTACCCCAGCGCCGCCAAGGATGCGCAGGGGCGGCTTCGCGTGGGCGCGGCGGTCGGCTCCACGGGCGATTTCCTGGAGCGGGCGCAGGAACTGGTGGCGCGCAAGGTGGATGTGCTGTGCGTGGATTCGGCGCACGGCCACAGCCAGAGCGTGATGGACGCCATCCGCGCCATCAAGACCAAGCTGCCCGACGTGGACCTGATCGGCGGCAACGTGGCCACGTACGAGGGCGCGCTCGATTTGATTCGCCTGGGCGCGGACGGCATCAAGGTGGGCATGGGCCCCGGCTCCATTTGCACCACGCGCGTGGTCAGCGGCGCGGGCGTGCCGCAAATCACGGCCATTGCCGAGTGCGCGCGGGCCACGCGGGAGAATGCGGTGCCGCTCATCGCCGATGGCGGCATCAAATACTCGGGCGACGTCACCAAGGCCATCGCGGCGGGCGCCGACTGTGTCATGATTGGCAGCCTGCTCGCGGGTGTGGAGGAGAGCCCCGGCGAGACCATTCTGTTTCAGGGCCGCACCTTCAAGAGCTACCGCGGCATGGGCTCGCTGGGCGCCATGTCGAAGGGCTTCTCGAATCGCTACGAGCAGGAGGCCAACGGCAAGCTGGTGCCGGAAGGCATTGAAGGCCGCGTGCCGTACAAAGGCCTGCTCTCGGAGCTGGTCTATCAACTCGTGGGCGGCTTGCGCGCGGGCATGGGCTACTGCGGCACGGGCACGATTCGCGAAATGCAGGCGCACGCTCGGTTCCTGCGCGTCACCATCGCCGGCCTGCGCGAGGGCCATGTGCACGACGTGATCATCACCAAGGAAGCGCCGAACTACCAGGTAGAGCCGTAGCCGCCATGGCCGGCGTCCGCGCGGTAGTGGCGCACGGCGGCGGGCCCACGGCCGTTCTCAACGCGAGTCTGGCGGGCCTTGTCGACGAGTGCCGCCGCAGCAGTCAGTTCGCGGCGCTGGAGGGAGCGCGGTT
>CAYVPZ010000878.1:0-1878 GCA_964453955.1 uncultured Solibacteraceae bacterium
CAGAGGATCGTCGCCCAGAACCAGGTGCAGGACCATCCAGGAGGTGGCCGAGCTCAACACCACCGAACCCAGCACGGAGGCGTGCAGATCGCCCATGATCTCTTCGAGCGAAAACAGCACGGCCGCGATGGGCGTATTGAACGCCGCCGCCAGCGCCGCGGCGCAACCGGCCGGAACCAGCGCCTTCACCTGTTTCGGAGGAAGTCCCAGATTGCGCGCGATCGCCGAAGCCAGCCCCGCGCCCACCTGAACGGACGGTCCTTCGCGGCCGAGCGAGATCCCGCTGGCCAGCGAGGCCGAGCAACAGAAGAATTTCCCCAGCACGGTGCGGAACAGGATTCGTCCGTCGTTGATGAAGAGCGCGAACTTCGTTTGCGGGATGCCGCTGCCGCGCGCGAACGGGAAGTAACGCCACAGCAGCCAGCCCGTGCTGAGCGAACCGAGCACGGGGACCAGAATTCGCCGCCAGCCCGAGCCGCCGGGCGGATACATGCGCGCCGCGAGCCGTCCGGTGAGCAGGATAAACGCCACCACCACCAGGCCAACCAGAGCACCGACTACAAGGCTGAGGACCAGCGACAACCGGTCTTCGCTTTGGCGAAGCCGTTCCAGGCTCCCGCGGAGCCGGGCAATCCAGGATGGCCGGTGGTTGGTATCCATCTCTACAGAGCCGCGACTGTCCGGGAGCGGACCGTAACGCCCATTATCGCTCCGCGAGCCGTTCGCCTCCTAAGCGATGATCCCTTTCCTCACCGCGTACAGAATCAGCTCCGGCGCGCTGTGCAGGTTCAGCTTCTGCAGAATGTGGCCGCGGTGCGTGTCGATGGTGTACGGGCTGATGTTCAGTACGGCGGCGATCTCCTTATTCGTCTTGCCTTCGGCTACCAGCTGCAGGATCTCGCGCTCGCGATCGGTGAGCAGTTCCCAGGTGTCTTCGGCGTCTTTGGCCTCCAGTTCGTTCACATAGTCCTCCTTCAGCACCTGGCTCACCTTCGGACTGAAGAACGACTTTCCCTGGGCGGCCGCCCGCACGGCCTCGATCAGGTCTGCCTTCAGCGAATCCTTCAGAAGATAGCCGCGGGCGCCGGCCTTCAGCGAGCGCAGGATGTAGCTTTCGTCGGAGTGCATGCTCAGAATCACCACCGCGGTGCGCGGGCGCCGCGCGGTGATGCGCCGGGTGGCTTCGATCCCATTGAGCCCGGGCATGGCCAGGTCCATGATTACCACGTCGGGATCGCACGCCTCGGCCATTTCCACGGCTTCGCGCCCGTCGGAGGCATCGCCCACCACCGCGAATTCGCTCTGGCGCTCGAGCAGCATGCGCAATCCTTCGCGCAGGATGCCATGGTCGTCAGCCAGCAGTATGCGAATGGGCGGCAAGACGCTCCTCCTCCGCGAAGACGGCTCTGGGCAATTCCACGGTGAGTACCGCGCCGCGGCCGGGCGACGAATCCACCACGAAACGGCCGCCCAGGTGGCGCACGCGCTCCTGCATGCCCAGCAGGCCGAGTCCGCGAACCCGCTGCGGATCGAAGCCCCCGCCGTCATCCTGGATGGTCACGTGGATGCGGTCCGGTTCGTCGCGGACGGTCACCTGGACATTGCGCGCCTGGGCATGGCGCGCCGCATTGTTCAGCGCCTCCTGCACAATTCGGTAGATGCAGGTTTTGTGCTCTTCCGGCAGGTCGTCGGCCACCTCCGCGGCGGTCAGATGAACCTTCATTCCAGTGCGCCGGGCGGTCTCCCGCGCCTGCCACTGGAGCGCGGGCGCCAGGCCGAAATCGTCCAGCATGGAAGGGCGCAGCAACAGCGACATGTTGCGCGTCACGTCCACGCCCTTGCCCGCCAGGTCGCGAACTGCCTCCAGCCGCCCGCGGG
>CAYVPZ010000879.1:0-1878 GCA_964453955.1 uncultured Solibacteraceae bacterium
CCCGTCGATCTGTCGTTGTGGCCGCGGTGGCCCCGATACGGTCCTAGGTCTTATCGGTAGGTGTTTCGATTGCCTTCCCAGTGCCACCAGTCGCGGAACTTCGCGGCCACGTCCGGCCGGAACGCCTCAGCGACGCCGAGCGCGACGAGGCCACCAAACTGGAGACGCCATCATCGAAGCCGCCCCGCAGCCGCGACCGAAGGGCGCCTAAGGAAATACCTCGGACAGCTCGGGGCTTGCGGCGCAGGAGTCGAAGGCAAACGAATCGGCCAGCTGGCGCAACTCGGCTTCGTTCTTTTCCTTCAGGTGATACACGATTGCGTACGTCAATTCTTCGTCGAACACCCGCTGGATGCGCAGATAGAACCGGTGCTTCGTCTCAGGGTCGAAGTGACTGGCAATCGAGTCCGTGATCCTGGCGAGAGAACCTTCGGTCTGCGGACCCGCCCCTCGGACCGCATACAGGACCCGGGCTTTCTCCCGTTCAGCGTTCACTTCCGGTGAGGAGAGGAACTCCTTCCAGGCCGTGTCGGCGCGTGGCGACACCAGGCCCATCTCTCCGAAATCCTTGTAGGTCCACTCCGTCCACGACCAGCCCTCCTCGTTGGCGATCGACAACATGTCCCTGACCATGGCCTGCAGCAGTTTGATCCGCCCCTCGTACAAGCTGAAGCCAAATTCACCCATCAGAACGTGCCTTCGCCGGCCGAATGCAATCTTCTCATGCAGCCGTTCGCGAAGCCAGCTTCTGTCGTAACGCACTCCCTCCACCGTCTGGGGATAGTCGGTCATCTTGTCGAGCGGGAAGGTGAAGTCGGGATAGATGTGGAACTCGAACACCGCCTGTTTGTCTTCCCAGAGCGCGTCGGGGAGACCCTGAAAGCCCTTGCCCCAGTCGTCACCCGACAGCCAGATGAGATGAACCGGGTCCACCGCGCGGATCTGGCGGTGCGTCTCGCGCAGCCAGGCGGTCAGCAGTTCCGTGTGGCCCTGGGTGTTGGGTTCGTTCATCAGGTCGAAGCCGGCAACCCCAGGCTCGTTTTTGTACCGCTTCGCCAGTGCGACCCACAGGGCCGTGGCGCGCTTGCGAAAGTCGGCGTAGCGCCAGAACTCCGGAATGGAGGAAATCGAATCGGCGTAAATCTCCCTCGACTGTCCGCCCATCACCGCGTGAAGGTCCAGAATTATGTGGATGCCGTGAGCCTTGTTGATCCGAATGACATCGTCGAGACGCCGCAGGGCCGTTTCGTCATAATGCCCGGGCCGATTGGGGTCCTCGATGCGATTCTCGTTGAGCGGCACTCGCATGACATTGAAGCCCTTCTTCTCCAGAAACGCGGCGTCTTTGTCGGTGTAGTAGACGCTTTCGTACTCGTCCCAGAACGCTTCGGCTTTCTGCTTGCCCAAAACGGTGCTCATCGCGGAGCGCATCTGCGTATGGGTGCCGTAGAGTCCAAACAGGAAGTCCTCCTGAAGTTGCCAGTTGCCCAGGTTGGTGCCCCGCAGTTGTATTTCTTTTCCTGCCGTGTAGAGCTTCGCCCCTCGGGCCTGAATGAAATCGAGGGCGAAAGCCTCTTGTGTGAACAGAAGCGACGCGCAGAGGACGGTGGCGTAAACCATGCCCACGATGACCGTGTGCTTCGGAATCCGGGGAAGACGTTCCACGCAGACCAGCTTATCCGACGTTCGTAGCCGCCTTCACGTGCACTCCCCGGGTGCCCGCCCGAACAGACAGGGAAGGGGTACCCTCAGCGATTCGACGGGTGGTTCCTGGCTGCCGCGTCCTACCAGTCCTGTCGGCGGCAAGCGTTAACAACCATTATCGGTAGGCGTTCCCATTGCGTTTCCAGCGCCGCGAGTCACGCCAAGGAGTTTTCG
>CAYVPZ010000880.1:0-1875 GCA_964453955.1 uncultured Solibacteraceae bacterium
ACAGCTTTTCCCCCAACGGCCACTGGCTGGTGTTTTCCTCCAAGAGCCGCTCGCCGTACACGCAGATGTATCTGACGCATATCGACGAGGACGGCAACGACAGCCCGGCCATTCTGATCGAGAACTCGACCGCGGCGAACCGCGCCGTGAATATTCCGGAATTCGTGAATATTCCACCGGAAACGCCGATGACAATTGAGGTGCCGGCCGCCGATTTTTACCGGCAGGTGGACGTGGCTTCGGAACTTTCCCGGAAAGGCCAGTGGGAGGCTGCGCTGCCCGAATGGAAGAAGGCCATTGAACTGAACCGGGAAGATGCCGCGTCCGAGCTGGGGCTGGGCAGCGCACTGATGGAGACGGGACGCCCCGGCGAGGCGATGGCGCATTACCAGAGGGCGCGGGAAATCGATCCGAAGAACCCCGCCCCTTACTCCGCAATTGGGATCACGCTGGCGCGGATGGGTAAGTTCGACGAGGCGGTTCCCAACCTGGAGAAGGCGCTGGAGATGAAACCCGGGGATGTGGATGCCCGGCGGAGCTTGTGCGGCGCGCTGGCCCTGATGGCGGGGCGAAGCGGCGAAGCCATCGCCCGGTGTGGCGCAATGCTCGAAGCCGACCCCGACGACGCGCAGTTGCACGCCAACCTGGCCATAGCACTCACCAGCGCGGGGCGCGTGGACGAGGCCATCTCCCATTTGCAAAAAGCCGCGCAAATCATGCCGGACAATGCCACCATCCAGGGCAACCTGGGGGCGGCGCTGGCGCAGGGAGGCAGAATTGCCGAGGCCATTCCTCATTTCGAGGAGTTGGTGCGCCTGACGCCCGGCTCGGCGGACGGCCACTACGCCCTGGGATCGCTGTACTCAATGCAGGGGAGGACAGCGGATGCCCTCGGGCAGTGGGGCACGGTGCTGCAGCTCGACCCGAACCACGTGGCGGCGCTGAACCAGAGGGCGCGCGTGCTGGCCAGCGGTCCCGACGCGGTGCGCAATGGCGCGGAAGCGGTCAAACTGGGGGAGCGCGCGGTCCGGCTGACGGACGGGCGGGAACCGCTGTTTCTGGATACCCTGGCCGCGGCGCTGGCCGAAGCCGGGCGATTTCCGGAGGCGGTGGAGACCGAACGCCGTGCCATCGACCTGGCCCGCCAGCGCAACAATGCGCAACTGGTGGACGCGTTCAACGCCAGGGTGGCTCTATACCAGGCGCGGACTCCGCTGCGGAGCCGGTAAGCCGGGGCAACGGAAGGCCCGCGTCCGGCATCCAATGGGCATGCCAGACAAGGTCACTAAAACCGACGCCGAGTGGCGCGAACAGCTCACGCCGGAGGAGTACGCAGTTGCGCGCAGGAAGGGCACCGAGCCCGCGTTCACCGGCCAGTATTGGAACAATCACGAGAAAGGCCTGTACCGGTGCGTGTGCTGCGGCACGCCGCTGTTTCAATCGAGCGAGAAGTTCGACTCGGGGACAGGCTGGCCCAGCTTCTGCGCCCCGGCGGCCGAAGAGAACGTGCGCACCGAGCGCGACGGGAGCCTGTTCATGGAGCGCACCGAGGTGATGTGCGCGGCGTGCGACGCCCACCTCGGCCACGTTTTCCCCGACGGCCCGGCACCCACGGGCCTGCGTTACTGTATGAACTCCGCGGCGCTCAAGTTCGACAAGGAAGGGTCGTAAGAGCCCGGGGCAGGCGAAAACGCCTGCTCCACGAGGGCTACGGCGCGAAGTAGCCGAAGATATCCAGTATCAGATACGTGGTGCTGGGCACGTACACGTAAGACGAGATGGAGCCGTTGGTGGCGGGGACCAGGGCCATGTTCGAGGTGATGGCCCCGTCCATCGCGTTCAGCGTCGATACCACCGGCATGGTCCCGCCCTGCG
>CAYVPZ010000881.1:0-1858 GCA_964453955.1 uncultured Solibacteraceae bacterium
CGAGGCCGGTAAACAATCGCATGGGTGTTTGATAACATCCTGACATACACGACCCCGTTCCGCTCACCCAGATCCTGAATCGCAGCGAGATCCTGCCGCGCGCCTTCTACGCCCGGGGGACGGTAGAGGTGGCGCGCGAATGCCTGGGCAAGGTGATTGTGCACGGCTCGACGGCCGGGCGCATCGTGGAGGTGGAGGCGTATCTCGGGCTGGAGGACCGCGCCGCGCACTCCTCGCGCGGCATCACGGATCGCACGAGGGTTCTCTACGGGCCGCCGGGCCACGCCTACGTGTACTTCATCTACGGCATGTACGATTGCCTGAACTTCGTGGCCGAGCCGGATGGCACGCCCGGCGGCATTCTGATCCGCGCGATGGAGCCGCTGAGCGGCCTCGGCGAGATGCAGCGCCGCCGTCCGAAAGCGCGGCGGGTGGAGGATCTGGCGTCCGGGCCGGGCCGCCTGGCGCTGGCCATGGGGATCACGCGCAAGCTGAATGGCGCCGACCTCGTGGAAGGGCCGCTCACCGTGCGCCGGTTGCGCGAGGAGCCATCGTTCGAAATCGCCGCGGGCCCGCGCATCGGCATCACCCAATGCGCCGATCTGCCGCTGCGGTTTTACATCAGCGGGAATCGTTTTGTGAGCCGGTGAGCGCCTCGTCCAGCCGAACCGTGAACTGCCGCGCCTTGGCCTCCACCCTCTGCCGGAGCTGCTCGATCTCGCGTTCGAGGGTGCGCTTCTGATCGGCCAGATGCAGACAGGTGAGCACGGCCGTGCGCGCGGTATCCACGTTGCCGGCGCGCGCGGCCACCTCGTGCATGAGCTGATCCACGGTGTGGGCGAGCTCTTCCACCTGGCCCTGCTCTTCGCTGGCGATGAGGGAATACGACTGGTTGAAGATGGTGACGCGAACGGGCTTTCGAACCGAGGCGTCGTCCATGGGGAGATTATGTCACGTTCAGCAGATCCATCTGACCGAGCAGCTTTTCGATGCGCGTGCGCACCTGCTTCCGCTCGGACCGAAGATCTTCTAGCTCCTGCGCCACCTTCTGCGCCTGGACCTGCGCCAGCGCGGCATCCTTGCGCGCCGCGTCCCGTTCGGCCATGGCCGTCTCCAGTTGCTGCGCGATCACTTCCTTCTCCTTGCGGAGCCAGGTGACCGCTTCGACGGCGCGATTGATCCGCTCTTCCAGGCTGGCCAGGGCGTCGGTTTCCTGCTCGCGCGGGGCCATGGCTACTCGCCTCCTGCCGCCGCCTTCGCTTTCTCCACCAGGGCCACGAAGGCCGCTTCGTCGCTGGCGGCGATGTCCGCCAGAACCTTGCGATTCAGTTCCACGCCGGATTTCTTCAGGCCGTCCATGAAACGGCTGTAGGAGATTCCGGCGGTCCGGCAGGCGGCGCCGATGCGGATAATCCACAGCGAACGGAAATCGCGCTTCTTGCGGCGGCGTCCGACGAAGCCGTACCGCAGCGCCTTCTCCACCGCTTCCTGGGCGGAACGGTAGAGCTTGCTTTTTGTGAGGAAATAGCCCTTGGCGAGGGCGAGCGTCTTCCGGCGGCTGTTTCGCCGGTGGGTACCACGTTTTACTCTCGGCACGTTTTGCTCCTTGTTTGAACTGCGGGCGGATCAGGCACGTGCGGCGCGCTGTCCACACCAAAACGCCGTAACGCCGCGAGGGCGCTTAGTACGGCAACATCCGGTGAAGCTTGGGCTGATCGGTGGCGTCGGCTACAACGGATTTCACGAGTCTGCGTTTGCGGGAGCGCACCTTGGAGGTCAGAATGTGACGGGCGCCGGAGTGGTGGCGGACCACCTTGCCCGTTCCCGTCTTCTTGAACCGTTTGGACGCACCCTTATG
>CAYVPZ010000882.1:0-1854 GCA_964453955.1 uncultured Solibacteraceae bacterium
CGCTGATGGGCTACGACGCCGACCATCCCAGCGCCGCCGGCGAGGTGGGCAAGTGCGGCGTGCCGGTCAGCTCGCTGGCCGACATGGAGACGGTGTTCCGGGGCATACCACTCGATGGCGTCACCGTCTCGATGACCATCAACTCGCCGGCGCCGGTGATCTGGGCCATGTATCTGGCGGTGGCGGAGCGGCAGGGCGTCCCGTGGACCAGCCTCTCCGGCACGCTGCAGAACGACATTCTCAAGGAGTACATCGCGCAGAAGGAGTACATCTATCCCCCGCGCCCTTCCATGCGGCTGGTGACCGACGTCATCGAGTACGCCGCAAAGCATGTCCCGCGCTTCAATCCGATTTCGATCAGCGGTTATCACATCCGCGAGGCCGGATCGACGGCCGTGCAGGAGCTGGCCTTCACGCTGCGCGACGGCATCGAATATGTGGAGTGGGCCATCGCGCGCGGCCTGCCGGTGGACGCCTTCGCGCCGCGCCTCAGCTTCTTCTTTAACGCGCACAACGATTTTTTCGAGGAGATCGCGAAATACCGCGCTGCCCGCACCCTCTGGGCTCGCGTGATGCGCGACCGCTTTGGCGCGCGCGACGAGCGCAGCATGAAGCTCCGCTTTCACGCCCAGACGGCGGGCTGCTCGCTCACCTGGCAGCAACCGTACAACAACGTGGTGCGCACCGCGCTGCAGGCGCTGGCCGCGGTGCTGGGGGGCACGCAGTCGCTGCACACCAATTCGCTGGACGAGGCCTACGCGCTGCCGGGCGAGAAGGCGGTGACCATCGCGCTGCGCACGCAGCAGATCATCGCGCACGAAAGCGGCGTGGCGGCGGTGGCCGATCCGCTGGGCGGGAGCTGGTTCGTGGAGAGCCTGACGCGCGAAGTGGAGCAGGCGGCCAATGCCTATATCGACCGCATCGACGGGCTGGGCGGCATGATTCCCGCTATCGAAAAGGGATTCCCGCAGAGCGAGATCGGCGATGCCAGCTATGCGTACCAGCGCGCCGTGGAGCGCCGCGAGCGAATCATTGTCGGGGTGAACGCGTTTCAGGCCCCCGCGGACGGGCATGACGAGGAGCCCATCGATCTGCTGCGAATCGACGACAGCGCGGAGGAGGGCCAGCGGGCGAAGCTGAAGGAACTGCGCGCGGCGCGCGACAACGGCCGCGTGCGCGGGGCACTGGACGAGCTGCGTCGCGTGGCCGGGGGCGCCGCGAATACCATGCCCGCCATCCTCGATTGCGTGCGCGCGCTGGCCACCACCGGCGAGATTTGCGACGCCCTGCGCGACGTCTTCGGGACATACCAGGAGAACAACGTTCTATAATCGCAGGTAGGTATGGACACCCGGATCCGGGTGCTGGTGGCCAAAGCCGGCCTGGACGGTCATGACCGTGGCGTCAAGGTAATTGCCCGCGCCTTGCGCGACGCGGGCATGGAGGTGGTTTATACCGGCCTGCGCCAGACCCCGGAGATGATCGTGAACGCGGCGCTGCAGGAAGATGTGCAGGTGATCGGGCTGTCCATTTTGTCGGGAGCGCACCGGGCGATTGTGCCGCGCGTCATGGAACTGCTTCGCGAAAAGCGCATGGATGACGTCCTTGTCGTGGTGGGGGGAACCATCCCCGACGCGGACGCCGCGGAATTGAAGAAAAATGGCGTGGCCGCGGTGTTTCAGCCCGGCTCATCGCTGGACGCGATTGTCGATTTGATCCGTTCGTCGGTAATGCGCGTTTATTGAGGAGTTAATTTGGAAGAGAAACTGACGATAGCCGTATTTGTCGATTACGACAATATAGAAATCGGCGTAAAATCAACGCTCCAGCGCGACTTCGACGTCTCGCTGGCGC
>CAYVPZ010000883.1:0-1845 GCA_964453955.1 uncultured Solibacteraceae bacterium
CGAAAGGCCGCGAGGGCGAGTACTTCAGCGTGTACGAGATCAGCGACAAGGGCACGAGCTGGCTGTGCCCGCTGCTGTTCGGGCTGGCGCTGCAGTTCACCGGGAGCTACCGGCTGGCCATCCTTTCGCTGGTGACGTTCTTTGTGGGCGGGCTGCTGGTGCTGGCCACGGTGAACGTGCACCGGGCGGCGATCGAAGCCGGAGGGATCGAAGCCGGGGCGCGCGGCTGACCGCTATTTCGCCGGTGCGGGAGCGGGCGCCGGCGCTCTCTGTTCGCTGCTCGGCGGCACGATGCCTTTGAGGCGCAGGTAGGTGACCATGTTCCCGTAATGCTCGTCGGTGTGAGCGGTGTTCAGCGTGAGCATGGTCAGCTTCGGCACGTCGCGGCCGAAGAACTTCACGATCACGGCGCCGTTCGCATCGGTCATCCCATCGTAGGCCTTGTTGCAGTAGGTGACGGCGTCCTTGAGCGCCTGAACCAGGTCGGCCTTGCTGGTTTTGGTTTTCTCGACGCTGGTGGCCGGGGCCGGATCGCCCAGCACCACCGAGCAGAAGTGGTAATTCGCGTCGGCGATGTGGCCGACGAGCTGGCCGAAGCTGCGCACCTCCGGGACCGGCTGAAACGAGTAATTCTCTTCGGGCATTTTCTGGGCGCCGGCAACCACGTTGGCGCTGAACATGGAGTAGAGCACTTTCTCGCCGGCGCTGATCGGATTGGCCGGCGGCTGCTGCGCGAAGCAGGAGACGGCGACAAGGGAAAGGAAGGACATCAGGGTCTTGTTCATGGGAATGGTGCGATTATCTCATACGGCGGCGGCACGAATCCGCCAGGCGCGCGTCCAAGGACTTGCGCTCGGCTCGCCGGCGCGCTATTCCTGTAGAACAGTACCTTTTGCTATCCCAAAGGAGATCCATGCGAAGTTTGACGATTACTGCCGTATGCGCGGTATTCGCTTTGTCCGCGATGGCCGCCGATGCGCCGAAGCCGGCCCACGCCGACATGTTCATGAGCCACTGGAAAACCGCCGGAGATTACACCCTGGCCATCGCCGAACAGATGCCGGCGGAATCCTATGGTTTCAAACCCGTTCCCGAGGAGATGAGTTTCGCCGAGCAACTGATCCACATCGCCGAGGTGAATGCCGAATTGCTCTCCATGCTCACCGGCGACAAGTTCGCCGAGGCCAAACCGGCCACTCTGGACAAAGACAGTGTGCTGAAATACGTTCGCGCGTCGTTCGACTGGACCAACGCCGAGATCGGCAAGCTGACCGACGAAGAGATTCAGAAGTCTTACAAGATGGAAGGCAGCTCCATGTCTGGCCACGAGGTGCTGATGCTGGCGTGGAACCACACCACGCACCATCGAGGCCAGTTGATTGTGTACCTGCGGCTGAAGGGCATCAAGCCGACCGACTACAAGTTCTGATTACGGCTGAGCTGGCGCGGCCGGCTGCGTGCGAATCGCGTTGATGTTGGTGCCGATGATTTCTCCCGACACCACCAGCTCGACACGCCGGTTCTGTTGCCGGCCCGCGGAGGTGCGATTATCGGCCACGAAATTGGTTTTGCCAAAGCCCTGCGCGGTGACGTTCGAGTCGCTGATGCCCTGAGAGACCAGGAAATCGCGGACGGTATCGGCGCGGTGCTCGGAGAGGCGCTGATTCATCTCGTCCGAGCCCACGTCATCGGTGTAACCCTCCACCTGCAGCCGCAATCCGGGATGCGAGACGATGATGCCGGACAACCGCGCCAGCTTCTCACGCGTGATCGGCTTCAGGTCCCAGCGGCCGGTGGCGAATAATACGTCGGACATATTGATGATCAGGCCGCGGGTGGTGTCGC
>CAYVPZ010000884.1:0-1842 GCA_964453955.1 uncultured Solibacteraceae bacterium
TTTGAGGCGGCGTTCCGGAGTGTCGAGTACGGCCCGCGCGTGGAGCATCCGTATTCCCTGACGTTTGAGCACTACCCGATCGTGATTGCGCGCGGGTTGAAGTGGCCGCTTGCGCGGGTGTGGCCACGGCTGAGATTCTGGAACTGACGTTTCCCCAACCCATGCCCACTCAAAACCTGCGCGTCCTGTTCTCGTTCCTTGTTCTGGTCGCGGCCGCCGGCGCGGCGGACGGCTATCGCAATTTCAAGGTCGCCGTCTACGCGCGCTCCTACGAGGTGCGGCAGATGAAAGATCCGGCGTGGCTGGAGGCGCGCTGGAACGTGATTGAGAAGCAGCTTCACGTGGACAAGGTCTACGTGGAGACTTTCCGCGACGACGTGATCCCGGACGAAGAGACCCTCGAAGCCGTGAAAGCGTTCTTCGCGAAGCGCGGTGTGAAGACGGCCGGCGGCATCGCCGCGGTGAGGAACGAGCGCGACCATTTCCGCACGTTCTGCTACAGCGACCCCGAGGAGCGCAGGAAGTTGAAGGACGTGGTCGAGTACACGGCGCGGCATTTCGACGAAATCATCCTCGACGATTTCTTTTTCACCTCCTGCGTGAAGGATTCGGAGATTGAGGCGAAGGGCAACCGGAGCTGGACGGAATACCGCCTGGCGGTGATGGCGGAGGTGGCGCGCGATGTGGTGCTCGGCCCGGCGCGGGCGGTGAACCCGAAGATCAAAATGGTGATCAAGTACCCGAACTGGTACGACCACTATCAGTTCTCCGGCTACAACCTGGAGGTGGAGCCGAAGCTGTTCGACGGCATCTACACGGGCACGGAGACGCGCGATCCCGTGTACAACGACCAGCACCTGCAGCAGTACGAAGGCTATGAGATTGTCCGTTATCTGGAGAACGTGAAGCCCGGGGGCAACGGCGGCGGATGGGTGGACCCGCCGAACCGCCAGTATCTGGACCGCTACGCCGAGCAGCTCTGGCTGACGCTGTTCGCCAAAGCGCCCGAAATCACGCTGTTCGATTTCCGGCAGTTGATGGACCCGGTGCGCGGGCCGGACGGCGCGTCCGTTCCCGACACGCTGACCGGCCGCGTGGCCGGATACACGTTCCAGCAGGTGGACGGTTACCTCGGGGCGCTGGGCAGGCCGGTGGGGGTAAAAAGCTACAAGCCTTTCCATTCATCCGGCGAGGATTTTCTGGTGAATTATCTGGGAATGCTGGGACTTCCGGTGGAACTCACGCCGGTATTTCCCGCCGACGCGCCCACCGTTCTGCTCACCGAGCAGGCGAAGTTCGACCCGGCGATTGTCGGGGAGATCAAGGGGCAGCTCGCCGCCGGAAAGAACGTGGTGATCACCTCGGGTTTGCTGCGCGCACTGCGGGGCAAGGGGATCGAGGACATCGCGGACGTCGAGTACACGGGGCAGAAAGCGGTGACACACGAGTTCGGGAGCCGCGGGCAGTTTCGCAATTCGGAATCGGACATCATCATTCCGGAGATTCGCTATCCGACCAACGACGCCTGGGAAACCATCACGTGTCTGGCGAGCGGCGTGGGGTATCCGATTTTACTGGAGGCCGCGTATTCCAAAGGCACGCTGTACGTGCTGACCATTCCCGACAATTTCGGCGACCTGTACAAGCTGCCCACCGACACGCTGACACGCCTGAAGGAAGTGGTGGCGAAGGATCTGTTCGTGCGCGTGGAAGCGCCGGCGCAGGTGAGCCTGTTCGTCTACGACAACAACAGCTTCATTGTGGAGTCTTTTCTGCCGCACTTCGAGCAGGCGCGGGCGGTGCTGGACAAGCGCTTCGCTGCCATTCGCGATCTGACCACCG
>CAYVPZ010000885.1:0-1838 GCA_964453955.1 uncultured Solibacteraceae bacterium
ACGTCACGTCGCTGTTCTGCTGGATCTCGAACACCACGATGTCGCCGCCCAGAGAATGAACTGTGCCCCCGGGCAGGAAAACAGCGTCGCCGGGTGTGGGATTGAAGCAGGCCAGACGATCAGGCACGGTCCCGCCGCTGAGCGCCTGACGCAGATCGGCTTCCGTGGTGCCGGCCTTCAGGCCCGCACAGATGCGGCTGTCGGTCCCTGCTTCCAGCACGACCCATGCTTCGGTCTTCCCTGTATCGCCCGATGGGTGCACCTGCACCGAGAGCATTTCATGGGCGTCGAGAAACTTCAGCAACAGGGGGAATCGGTGGAATCGCCCGGCCAGCTTTCCCATTACCTGCTCCGGAAACTGCTCCAGAATCTGAGCGATGGTTCGCCCTTTGAGCGGTCCATCGGCAACACGGCTCTGGTGGTCTTCGCGGTCGCTCAGTATCCATGCTTCGCCGACAGGGCCGTCCGGCAGCGGCGCGGTGAGCAGGCTGGCCAGACGCCGCCCGCCCCAAAGCCGGTACTGATAAATCGGTTCGAATCGCAGTGGGTACATGGGGCGGTGCTATTTCCCGGCTGCGCCTGACAGCGGCCGCTGCGGTGGGTGAGGAAGGAAGGCCAGGTTATCGCTCATGATGTAGATGGTCATGGCCGTCAGCATAAAGACCAAGCCGACCCAGACTCGCCAATCCTGATGCGCGCGCTTCCAGTAAGGAGGAGGCGGCACATGCTGAACATGTTCGTGTTCCGGCCCTTCGTTTCCGTGTTCGCCATAGTTGTCATTCATTAGGTCTGCCTTTGCTATGCCGCAGTTTTCGTGAGCTGGGGGATGTTTGTGGACGTCTGTTCCATCGCGGCATGGTATTCGCCACGGCGCGCAGCGCGGTTGCACCTGGCCCGATGAATCAGAGCCTGCTGTGCCGCGGGCACATTGGACTCTTCGCCTCGCCAAATCTCCAGCGCCGGTTGCTGGATGGCTCGCGCAAACGAAAACGCCAGCGCCCAGGGCATTCGCGATTTGAATCTGACGTTCATTGCATTCAAACGAGCCGACGCCAGTTCGCAGGATTGGCCGCCCGACAGGAACGCAACCCCCGGAACGGCAGCGGGGACGGCTCGCAGGAGACATCTGACCGTCGCGTCGGCAACTTCGTCCACCGTCTCCTGCCGGGGACACAGCGATCCCGGTAGCACCATGTTGGGCTTCAGGATCATGCCCTCCAGCAGCACCCGTTGTTCGTGAAGCTGAATGAAAACCGTCCGCAGAACTTCCTCCGTCACTTCGCCGCAGCGGTCGAGCGAATGCTCACCGGCCATGAGCACTTCCGGCTCGACCACAGGGACCAGTCCGGCTTCCTGGCACAACGCGGCATAGCGAGCCAGCGCCTGCGCGTTCGCCTCGATACAACCGCGGCTGGGAATGCCCGCACCCACGGCAATCACGGCGCGCCACTTCGCAAAGCGCGCGCCCATTTGGAAGTATTCCTTCAGGCGATCGCGCAATCCGTCCAGACCCTCGGTGATTTTTTCTCCGGGATGACCGGCCAGATCCTTTGCGCCGGTATCGACTTTGATGCCGGGAATGATTCCCGCATTGGCGATGGCTTTGGCAAAGAGAGTGCCATCTTTCGTGTGCTGGCGGATCGTCTCGTCGTAGAGGATCGCGCCGGTGATGCACTCACCGAGAGCGGGCGTGGACACAATCAACTCCCGATATGCGCGCCGGGCGTCCACGGTCTGGGGAATACCCAAAGGGGCAAATCGTTTGTTGCAGGTTGGATTACTTTCGTCCATTGCCAGCAGGCCCTTGTCGTCAGCGACCATTTTCCTGGCGGTCTCCA
>CAYVPZ010000886.1:0-1826 GCA_964453955.1 uncultured Solibacteraceae bacterium
CTGGTGCGGGACGAGGTGGCGCGCGGGCGTCTCATCATCCCCGCCAACATCCACCACGCCAACCTCGAGCCCATGTGCATCGGCATCGCCTCGCGGTGCAAGATCAACGCCAACATCGGCAACTCCGCCACCACCTCGCACATCGACGACGAGTTGGACAAGCTGCGCTACGCCGTGCAGTTCGGCTCCGACACGGTGATGGATCTTTCCACCGGCGGCGACATTCCCGAAATCCGCAAGGCCATCATCGCCAATTCGCCGGTGCCCATCGGCACCGTGCCCATCTACGAGGCGCTCTCGCGCGTGCGCCGCGTGGAAGACCTGACCATCGATGTGCTGCTGGAGGTCATCGAGGAACAGGCCGAACAGGGCGTGGACTACATGACCATCCATGCCGGCGTGCTGGTGCAGTACATCCCTATGACCACCCGCCGGGTCACCGGCATTGTCAGCCGCGGCGGGGCCATTCTGGCCGAGTGGATGGTGAAGAACCATCGCCAGAACCCGCTGTACGAACATTTCGACCGCATCTGCCGCATCTTTCAGAAGCACGACGTGAGCTTCTCCCTGGGCGACGGCCTGCGGCCCGGATCGCTCGCCGACGCCAGCGACGCGGCGCAGTTCGCCGAGCTGAAGACGCTCGGGGAGCTGACCAAAGTGGCGTGGAATTACGACGTGCAGGTGATGATCGAAGGCCCCGGCCACATTCCCATGGACCAGATCCAGCTTCAGGTGGAAAAGGAGATGGAGATGTGCCACGAGGCGCCCTTCTACACGCTGGGCCCGCTGGTGACCGACTTCGCGCCCGGCTACGACCACATCACCAGCGCCATTGGCGCGGCCATGATCGGGTGGCACGGGGCATCCATGTTGTGTTACGTGACGCCGAAAGAGCACCTCGGGCTGCCCGATCGCGAGGACGTCAAGGCCGGCATCATGGCCTATCGGATCGCCGCGCACGCCGCCGACATCGCCCGTAAGCGTCCCGGCGCGCGCGACCGCGACGACGAGCTCTCTCGCGCCCGCTACAAGTTCGACTGGAAGAAGCAGTTCGAGCTGTCGCTCGATCCCGAAACGGCGCGCTCCATGCACGACGAGACGCTGCCCGACGAGGGCTTCAAGGACGCCGCCTTCTGCTCGATGTGCGGGCCGAAATTCTGCTCGATGAACAAATCGGCGAAGACGGAAGAATTCACCGAAGCGGACGCGGCGGCGGTGCTGGAGCACATCGAGCCAGCCAGATCGGGCGCGGCGGCTGACTGAAGAGAAGGGAGTAAAGGGAATAGAGGGAGTAAAGGAAATAGAGGGAGCGCGGGCATCGAACCGGCCCCGGCAGTCCGCGCACTCCTTCTACTCCCTTTACTTCCCTTACTCCCTTTACTTCCTGTGGTTTTCAGCCGTGGCCGAGGTACATGATCCAGCCGACCGCGAACAGCGCCACCACGAAATAGGCGAAGCAGCGAATCCCGTAGCGCAGGCGCTCGTAGTCCGTCTTTTTGGTAACCACGCCGAGCACGATGGAGCTGAACAGCGCGAACAACAGCGCGGCCTCGAAGTGCGAAACGCTGAGCTTCGGCATTAGTTCTTCTTCCCCGTGGCGATCTCGTACGCATCCACCATGGCGAGGACATTCAACAGGCCGGCGGCCACCAGAAACTTGGCGCCGTAATCGTGCACGTGGCCGGCCACGTCCGGCTGATTGTAGCCCAGCCACACGCTGAGCAAATACAGCAGGCCGCTGGCCAGGTCGCCGAGGAAGCCCCCATAGTAGATGATGACGGTGAGCAGGTCGCCGCCCTGGGGATGGAACATCGGGCCGCGCATCA
>CAYVPZ010000887.1:0-1820 GCA_964453955.1 uncultured Solibacteraceae bacterium
TGCGGCAAAGCTGATCCATCAGGACGGCCCGCTCGCGATGGAGGAATTTCGGCAGCTCGGCCTCCAGCCGGCCATGGCGCGCGCGGTCGCCGCACAGGAAGCGATGGTCCAGCAGGCTGATGGTCAGCTCGAGGTTGCCCTGATGCAGCTCCAGGCAGTCCTCCACGGTGTGCACCGACTGGCTCACCCGCAGACCGGCGTCCCACAGCGCGCGCAGAAACTCCGAGATGCCCTCGCGCTGCTCCTTTGTTTCGTCGGGAGCCGCGTTCAGCAGCAGCAGATCGATGTCGGAATATGGGAACAGTTCCCGCCGTCCGTATCCGCCCACCGCCACGACGGTGACCGGCGGACGAATGTTGTGGAACGCGGCGGCCACCAACTGGTCCACCGCGCCGGTACGGCCGAGGAGTTCCTCGCGCGCGCCGTCGGGCGTCCACACGGGCGCCGGCGCCGCGGCGGCGGCCTGAGGCCGGGAGTCGCGTTTATCGCCAGGTCGTATGTTCGGTGTCAGAGCGCGCCCTCTCCGCGCTCGTCGTTGCGTATGCGGATGGCCTCGACGATATCGTAGATGAATATCTTCCCGTCGCCGATTTTGCCCGTCCGCGCGGAGTTCAGAATGGTCTGGATGACTTCCTCGGACCGCGCCGTGGACACCACCATTTCGATCTTCATCTTGGGCAGGAGGTCCACTTCGTACTCCATGCCCCGATAGATCTCCTTGTGTCCCTTCTGGCGCCCATGTCCGCGGACCTCGGTGATGGTCATCCCATCGACGCCAATGGCCTTCAACGCGGCCTTGACGTCTTCCAGCTTGTGCGGCTGAATCACGGCTTCAATCTTCTTCATAAGGTCACGCTTCGAGATTATAACCTTCTTCACCGTGCAGCGTGAGGTCCAGACCTTCCGTCTCCTGCTCCGCATTTACGCGAACGCCGAGCAGCAAATCGCAAATCTTCAAAATAACCAGGGTGCCCACCGCGGCCAGGCTCCACGAGATGAGCACGCCGATACACTGATTCAGCACCTGGCGCGGGTTGCCGTCAATGAGACCAAGCGACTTCCCGTTGTAACCGTCGAACACGAGATGGGTGGCAAAGACGCCGGTGAGGATGGCTCCCAGGGTTCCGCCGATCCCGTGGACGCCGAAAGCATCCAGCGTGTCGTCGTAGCCGAGCTTTTGTTTCACCACCGACACCATGAAGAAGCAGACGAACCCGGCCGCGAACCCGATGAGCAACGCGGGCATCGGTTTCACGAACCCTGAGGCGGGGGTGATGGCCACCAGCCCGGCCACCGCCCCGGAAATGCCGCCCAGAACGCTGGGCTTGCCGTTGCGCAGCCACTCGGGAAGCAACCAGCCGAGAACCGCGGCCGCGGTGGCGAAATGCGTGGCTACGAAGGCGCTGGTGGCCAGCGGCGACGCGGCCAGCGCGCTGCCCGCGTTGAAACCGAACCACCCTACCCACAGCAGGCAGGCCCCAATGAAGCTCAGCGTGAGATTGTGCGGCTTCATGGAATCGTCGGGATAGCCGATGCGCCGGCCCAGATACAACGCCGCCACCAGCGCCGATACACCGGAGCTGATGTGCACCACCGTTCCTCCGGCAAAATCGAGACAGGGTATGCGGCCTCCCAGAAAAGCGTTCAGCAGCCCGCCCTTGCCCCACACCATGTGCGCCAGCGGGAAGTACACCAGCAGCATCCACAGCACCGTAAACAGCAGCATGGCGCTGAATTTCATACGTTCGGCGTAGGCGCCGGTGATGAGCGCCGGAGTTATGATGGCGAACATCAACTGATAGATCATGAACGTCTGTTGC
>CAYVPZ010000888.1:0-1817 GCA_964453955.1 uncultured Solibacteraceae bacterium
ATCGGCGCGGCGGTGGCGCTGCTGCTGGTGCTGGCGCTTGGCGTGGGCTTCCTGCGGGCCCGGCGGCGGCGCCTCGCCATTTTGCGGAGCCAGGCGCAGATCGCGGCGACTGCGGCCGCGGAAGCCGCGCTGGAGCCGGTAAGCGAAGCGGGCAAGCAACTGGAGGCGAGACTTTCCGAGCAGTCGGCCATGAAACAGAAGCTGGAGGCCGAGGCTTTGATCGCGTTGAAGCTGCCGCCGGTGACCACCAAGAAGTCGGAGGTTCTGACCAAACACATCGGCGAATCCGCCAAGAAGGACCCCACCCTCATGGTCCATGTCCTGCGCAGCTGGCTGGAAGAGGACAAGTAGGCCGCGATGATCGAAAACCTCACCGACAAGCCGATTCGCATCAAAGGCATCCGCAAGGCGGCCATCCTTCTGGTGGTGCTCGGCGACGGCGTCGGCAGCGAGATTCTGAAGAACATGGACGAGGAGGAGGTGGAGGGGCTGGGGCGCGAGATCGCGCGTCTGGGCACCATCACGGCCGACGAAGCCGAGAGCATCCTCGAAGAGTTCTACCAGATGACCGTCGCGCACGACTACGTCCTCAAGGGCGGAATCGATTATGCGCGCAAGATGCTGAACAACGCCTTCGGCCCGGAGCAGGCGCGCAAGATGCTGGACCGCCTGATCAAGGCGCTGGGCAGCGAGGCGGCCAATTTCGACGTTCTGCAAAAGGCCGACCCGCAACAGCTCGCCAAGTTCATTCACCACGAACACCCGCAGACCATCGCGCTGATCCTCTCGCATCTCAACCCTTCGCAGGCGGCGGGACTGCTGTTCTCGCTTCCGCCGGAGTTGCGCGCCGACGTGGCCTTGCGCATGGCCAACCTGGACCAGATTTCGCCCGAGATCATCTCCAAAATTGCCACCATTATCGGCTCCCGGCTGAAGGCTCTCGGCGAACTCAGCCGCGAATCCTACGGCGGCGTGCGCGCCGTGGCGGAGATGTTTAACCGTCTGGACTCCGGCACCAGCAAGGAAATACTGGAAAACATCGAACAGGCCGACCCGTCGCTGGTGGAGACCATCCGGCACCTCATGTTCGTCTTCGACGACATCCTGCTCATCGACCAGATGGCCATCAAGGAGATCCTCTCGAAGGTCGACCGGAAAATCCTCACCATCGCCCTGAAAGGCACCAGCGACCAGCTTAAGGTTCATTTTCTGGAGGCCATGTCGGCACGCGGTTCAGAGATGTTGCGCGAGGACATGGATGCGCTGGGCCCCATCAAGATCAAGGAAGTGGAGGCGGCGCAGCAGCAGATCATCAGCGTTGTTCGCCAGCTCGAAGCCGAAGGTGTGGTCAACCTGAAGGGCACGGTAGGAGAACAGTACGTCGTCTAAGATCGTGCGCGACCGGAAGATCGAAGTGCAGCAGGTGGACTGGGAAACGCTGCCGGGTGCCGCGCCGATGGTGGCTTCTCACGGCGCTTTTTTTCCGCATTCGGATACGCGCCCTGCAGCGAATCATCCTCAGGATTCCGCCCAGGACGCGCTCGAAAAGAAAGTTCACGAGCTGGAGCGGCAGGTGGAGAAATCTTCCCAGGAGGCGTTCCAGAAGGGATTGCGTCAGGGGGAGGCCGAAGGGCGGAAGCAGGCGCAGGCACAGCTCGATGCTGAACTGCAGCGTCTGGGTCAGGCGGTGGCGGATATCGCCGGCCTTCGCCATCTGATCCGGCGGGAGGCGGAGGAAGAACTGGTGCGCCTGGCGCTGGCTATCGCTCGGCGGGTTCTACACCGCGAGCTCACCGTCGACCCCGAAGCGCTCACGG
>CAYVPZ010000889.1:0-1814 GCA_964453955.1 uncultured Solibacteraceae bacterium
ACCATCCCCACCGCCACCTCGCAGCGGCAGATTCCGGTGAAGGCCATCGAAGAGAACCGCCGCGTGCTGAACGACCACCGCGCGCTGAATGGCCGCGGCAAGATCTCCTTCACGCATCTCATCGGCTGGGCCATTGTGCGCGCGCTCGAAAAGGTGCCCGCCCTCAACAACGCCTTCGCCGCCGGGGATGGGGAGATCTTTCGCGCCATCCGCGCCAAAACGAACCTGGGCATTGCCGTCGACGTGGCCGGCCGGGATGGCTCGCGCTCGCTGAAGGTTCCCAATCTCAAGGACGCCGGCTCCATGACCTTCGCGCAGTACGTGGCCGCCTTCGACGACATGGTGGCGCGCGCCCGCACGGGCAAGCTGGCCGTCGCCGATTTCGAAGGGACCACCATCTCCCTGACGAATCCGGGAACCGTGGGCACGGTGGCTTCGGTGCCGCGGCTGATGCCCGGCCAGGGCGCCATCATCGCCACCGGCGCCATCGATTATCCGGCGGCGTTCCGCGGCATGCCCGCCGAGCTGCTCAATAACCTGGGGGTCAGCCGGGTGATGACGGTCACCTGCACGTACGACCACCGCGTCATCCAGGGCGCCGAATCGGGTCTGTTCCTGGCGCGCTTGCAGGAGCTGCTGGAAGGCCAGGACGACTTCTACGAGCAGATCTACGCGGACACCCACGTCCCCTTCAAGCCGGTGCGCTGGGAGGTGGACAAGCGCGAAAAAATCGCCGCCCCCGGCCTCTCTCGCGCCGACGAATCCGCCAAGCAGGCGGCGGTGCTGCAACTGATCCGCGTCTATCGCGTGCGCGGCCACCTGATGGCGCAGCTCGACCCGCTGTCCACCGACCGGCACTACCATCCCGATCTGGACCCGGCCACCTATGGCCTGACCATCTGGGACCTGGACCGCGAATTCCACACCGGCACCTTCGCGGCCAGCGGGCGCCGCAAGTACGCCACGCTGCGCGAGATTCTGGAGATGCTGCGGCAAACCTACTGCGGCACGCTCACGTGCGAGTACATGCACATCCAGTATCCGGAGGAGCGGGAGTGGCTGGAGCAGCACATGGAGCCCACCGGCAACCGCTGGGAACTGGATGTCGAGACGCGCGTGCGCGCGCTCAACCGGCTGATTGAAGCGGAGGAGTTCGAGCACTTCCTGCAGAACCGGTTCGTGGGGCACAAGCGGTTTTCCATGGAAGGCTCGGAATCGGCGGTGACCATCCTCGATGAGACGCTGGAACGCGCCACCGACACCGGCGTGCGGGAGGTGGTGATCGGCATGAGCCATCGCGGGCGCATTAACGTGCTGGCCAACATTGTGGGCAAGCCGCTGGTGCAGATCTTCTCCGAATTCGAGGGGAACGTGGATCCGGACAGCACGCAGGGCTCGGGCGACGTGAAGTACCACCTGGGCGCCACGGGGACGCGGCGGTCCGCGCAGGGCGAGGAGATCACCGTCTCGGTGGCCTTCAATCCGAGTCATCTGGAAGCGGTGGATCCAGTGGTGGAGGGCATCGTGCGGCTGAAGCAGGATCGCCTGGGCGACGCCGAGCGCGAACGCGTGATGCCCATCCTGATTCACGGCGACGCGGCGTTCGCCGGCCAGGGCGTGGTGGCGGAGACGCTGAATCTTTCGCAGCTCTCCGGGTACCATACGGGCGGCACGGTTCATATTGTCATCAACAACCAGATCGGGTTCACCACCAACCCGCGGGAATCGCGCTCGGCCACCTATTCCACGGATGTGGCGCGCATGGTGCAGGCGCCCATTCTGCACGTGAATGGCGACGACCCGGAAGCGTGCCT
>CAYVPZ010000890.1:0-1800 GCA_964453955.1 uncultured Solibacteraceae bacterium
TTTTTACGATCCAGCCCAGATCCGCTTCCCAGGGCGTGATGGATGCCGTGATCTCGTGCCCGTAGAGGGCCATCTTCGCTTCGAGGCGCAGCGTGTTGCGGGCGCCCAGTCCGCAGGGTCTGATGCCGAATTCCGCGCCGGCGGCCAGCAGGTCGCCCCAGATGCGGCAGGCCTGATCGGGAGCGATGTAGATCTCGAAGCCGTCCTCGCCGGTATAGCCCGTGCGAGCGATGCGGGCGGGCGCCGACGACACCTCGCCGTCGGTGAAGTGGTAATAACGGATGGCGTTGAGGTCCGTGGCGGTAAGCTTTTGCAACGTGGCCAGCGCCTTCGGCCCCTGTGCGGCGAGCTGCGCGTAGCAATCGCTGGTGAACTCCACCGTGGCGCCGATCCGGTTCAGCGCGCGGATGTGCTCGAAGTCCTTTTCCTGGTTCGATGCGTTCACGCAGATGAAGTAGTGATCGTCGGCCACCTTGTGCACCAGGATGTCGTCGACGAACCCGCCGTGTTCGTAGAGCAGGCCGGAGTACTGCGCCTGGCCGACGTTCAACCGGGCCGCGTTGTTGGTGGCTGCGTAGTTGACCAGTTCCAGAGCCCGCGGGCCGCGCACCTCGATCTCGCCCATGTGGCTGGCGTCGAACAGTCCGACGGCGCGGCGGACGGCGTGGTGCTCATCGAGGATACCGGAGTATTGCACCGGCATGTCCCAGCCGCCGAAATCCACCATCCTCGCTCCGAGCTGCCGGTGAACAGCATTGAGCGGGGTGAGCCGCAGGGTCCCGGGTTCACTCATGAAACCGCCATTGTATCAGCCGGGGGCAAAGGCTATTCGACGGCCAGCCAGCGCTGCAGCGCGCGGTCGACTTCGCGCATCCTCGGAGGGTCCACGCGGCCGATCGCACGGGCGATTCTCTCTCGGCGGATGGCCATCATTTTGTCGATCATCACCTGCGACTTCGCTTCGAGTCCCGTCTCCTTCGATGGGGCCAGGGCGATGCGAAACAGTGGCGCCTCGACCAGGTGCGAGGTGATAGGGCACACAACTATGCTGGCGTGGGTGGCGTTGAACGCGTCGGACTGCACAACCAGCGCGGGCCTGCCTTTGCCGTAGTCGCCAGGCAATACGGCCACGACGATGTCGCCCCGCGTTATTTCCATCCGCTGGTATCGGCGTGCTCCAGCCAGAGATCCTCATCGTCGAGGGGAGCGGCGCTGGCCAGGATCGACTGTCGGCGGGCCTCTTCCAGAAACCGCTGGCGGCTGATCCTGTCCAGGTATTCCTCCAGGGCTTGTGCGATGATGCGGTTCTTTCCACTCTGGGACTGCCGCGCGGCCTCTTCGAGCCGGGCGCGCAATTCGGCGGAGATGCGGATACTGGTGGTGACGGAACCCACGGTGCTAGTGTACCACACTTGCAACACAGCAGACGGTTCACTCGCGAGGGGTTGCGACGCGCAGCGGCCGTTTTGTTTCAGAGCAGGCCCGTTTACAAACCCTGACTTGTTTCGCTGCTCCGGCATATGATTCAATAGGCGTTAGTTGGATTCGCCCGGATTCGGTCCGCGAGCTGTTCGAATGCGCGACGCGGATCTGTGCGCGGACCCTGTCATTCGGAGTTCACCGTGGAGTCTGGAAACCGTAAACTCATTCGTCCTTCGCTCACCGAAGTAAAGGAACCGGGCGCAATCCGCCGGCCTCCGGCCGGGCACCGGAACACGCCTCCCGATCAGACCAACGCCGAGAACTTCTACTACATGAAGCAGATGCAGTCGAAGACGCCGATGGTCATCGTGCTGAAGG
>CAYVPZ010000891.1:0-1798 GCA_964453955.1 uncultured Solibacteraceae bacterium
GCGCCGGAGCGAGCTGCTGCGCCTGATCCGCGAGGCCGGACGCGAGCCGGTGGAGCGCGACACGCTGTACCGGCCGGTGGAGCGCACGGAGACGGCGTTCACGGTGCTGGTGTAATTATCTGCGTTCATCTGTGTTCATCGGCGGCTAATATTCGTATGAGAGCACCCGTTCTGTGCGGCACAAAGACATTGGCCGCCGATGAACACAGATGAACACGGATAGCTCGAATCGCTGCCGCCCGGACCTCACTCGCAGTGTTGAGTAAGACAGTGTTCTCGGCATCAGCCGGGCCAGCCGGCGAGCGGGCGGCCAATCTCCCAGTGGTGGCCGTAGGGATCGGCTACGCGGCCCAGGCGCCAGCCGTGCCCCTCGCTCACCAGGTAGACTGCGGAAGCGCCCGCCTGCAGCGCCTGTGCGAAGACGGCATCGGGATCCGCGACCGTGAGGATGATTCGAACAGAACCGCCGCCGAGGGACTCGGGGCTGAAGTTGCCATGTTCCGGAGACTCGTCGCTAAGCCAGAACTCCGCGCCATCCACGGAGAGCTTCGCCACCACGCCTCCGCCGGCGTCCAGGCGATAGACCTCGGTGGCGCCGAATGCGGATTTGTAGAAATCGACAGCCTGCGCGCTATTGCGAACCGACAGCCAGGGGGCGATGGAAGTAATCGACATGGCAGATCACGTTTATTTTACGCCTGCCGCGTTTTGACAAGCGGACGCGGCCGCATCTACAGTCTAAGCAAGGGCGGAACGCATGAACACCGACGAAAAGCTCGACAGATTGACGGACAGGGTGGAGGCCCTGACACACAGCGTCGAGCTCCTGGCCTCGATGCACAAGGATCATGAGGTCCGCTTCGAGCGCTTTGAACAAGCCATGACCGGGTTTGCCGGCGACGTGCGTGACGCGGTCGGGCGCCTTGCCCGGATCGCAGTCTGACGCGGCTTCGCGCTATGCCTCCGGCGCGGATTCGGCGTCCGTGGCGCCGTGGAATTCGAGATACTTCTTCGCCGCCTGCATGCCCATGTAGCGGCCCAGCGTGCGCCGGCCGGTTTTGGTGACGTCCACCACAATCAGGCCGTCCAGCGTGTCGGCGAAGCCGGAATCTACGTTGAAGGCCACCAGCCGCCCGCCCAGCTTGAGATATTGCCGCAACAGCACGGGGACGCCTTTCTGATCCGTTTCGAAGTCGGCGACGACGGCGGAGAGGGCGTCGATGTCCCACTGCGCGGTGCCTTCCACGATGTCGTCCACGTCGCGGCGCGGCTTCAGGCGGAAAGGATTGCGGGCGCGCACCAGACGCGCCAGGTGCGCGTCGCGGCAGTAGGCGTTGAGGAAGCGCACCATGAGCTGGCGGCTCTCGGGATGATAGTCGTTGCTGATGCTTACCGGACCGAACAGCGCGCGGTATTGCGGGTTGCTGGCCAGATACTGGCCGATGCCTTTCCACAGCAACAGCAGCGCGGAGAAGCTCTTCTGGTATTCGAGGCGCACGAAGGAACGCCCCAGTTCGACCGACGGCCCGAGGCGATCGAGGAACTTGCGCTTCCACGCGAACAACGTGCTGGTGTAGAAGCCGCGCACGCCGAATTGCGGCAGCACGTCGAGCGAGGGGGCCAGCCGGTACGCGCCGGCCACTTCGCGTTCCTTGTCGTTCCACAGCACCAGGTGCAGGTAATGGGCGTCGAAGCGGTCGAGATCGAACGGCTTGCCGGTGCCCTCGCCGGCCTGGCGGAACGTGGCCTCCCTCAGCCGGCCAATCTCGCGCAGCGTGAACGGGATGGCCTGCGCGGA
>CAYVPZ010000892.1:0-1791 GCA_964453955.1 uncultured Solibacteraceae bacterium
TTCCGCGAACGGCGCAGCTCCTTCAACGTCTGGGCCGTGGACACGCCGGCGGACGAGAGCGGGGTGAGCCGCCCGTCGGACGGCGTGTGGCGCCGGTCGCCGCTGGGGGCCACCTACGATGCGTTCGGGTCGGAGCGCTATGTCCTCACCTTCGATAACAAGCGCATGCGCGAGATCGCCGCCGCGGCGCCCTACGAGTTTATCGAGATCGTGGTGAACGACCGCAAGTACGGCGGGGGCGGGATCTTCAACCTGTACGCTACCGTGGCCGCCGACAACGCTTTCACGCCCTACGTCTTCGTCCATGAGTTCGGGCACCACTTCGCCGGCCTCGCGGACGAATACTACACCTCCGACGTTTCTTACAGCAAGGAAGAGGCGCGCCCGGAGCCATGGGAGCCGAATGCCACCGCCGACCCGCAGGCGGGCAAATGGAAGGATCTTATCGAGCCGGGGACCCCGCTGCCCACGCCCTGGGCGAAGGCGGAGTTCGAGGCCGTCGAGAAGCGCGTTCAGGCGCAACGGCGCCAGATCCGCGCCTTGCACCGGCCCGAGAGCGAGATGGAGGCGCTGTTCGTTTCCGAACTGGGTGAGACCGCGCCCCTGCTGGCGCGTCCGCCGTACGGGAATAAGGTGGGCGCGTTCGAGGGCTCCTTGTACGAAGGGCACGGCTACTACCGGCCGGAGGCGGACTGCATGATGTTCACGCGGAACGCCACGCGCGGATTCTGCAGCGTGTGCCGGCGGGCCATCGAGCGGGTGATCGACTTGTACGCGCGGTAGCAGGTTATGAGGCGAACGCAGATCTATCTCGACGACGATCTCTGGAAAGTGCTGCACGCCCAGGCGCGAAGCCTCGGGACCTCCGTCTCGGAACTTGTCCGGCAGGCCGTCCGCGAGCGCTATTTCGGCCGGTTGGAAGAACGAAAACAGGCCATGCGGGCGCTGGTGGGCATCCGGCGAGACCGAGTTCGCCGACCCCGCCCAGTACGTGCGGAAGCTTCGGCGCGGCACGCGCCTGGGACGATTATGGTCGATTCCGACGTCCTGATCGAAATGGCGCGCGGGCGCGATGGCAGATTCTGAGCAGTGTCGGTGGCAGAACCTGGCACGGCGCGGCCGAGCGAACACGAGGCGCTCACCAGGTTGTTCGGCGCGCTGCGCTGTGTGCCGGCCGATGCGCGGACAGGCCTGCGGGCGGGCGAGTATCTGCATCGATACCACAAAAGCCACGGTGTCGAGCTGGGCGATGCGCTGATCGGTTCCGCCGCGGCGCTGAGCGGAGCGGCCCTGTGGACCCGCAACAGCAGACACGATCCGATGAAGGAGCTGTCGTTCTACTGAGGTCCCGCGCGCGGGCGGTTAATCGAAGTCGAACGGCCGCTTCGGCGGAGGGGCATCCGGCTTGTCCTTCGCCTGCTTCAGCAGTTCGTCGAACTTGCGCTCCAGCACCTGCTGGTGGCTCTTGTGCTGGGCGAAGGACTTCTCGAACACCTCCGCGCGGCGCGCTTCTTCGCCCTTGAGCCGTTGCACCGCCGCCGCCATGTCTTCCACCACGTGCGGCTTCTCGGCTTCCTGGTGACTGATAACGGCCTTCAGCTCGGGGTCAATCTGCAGGGTGGCGTCACAGCAGGGGCACTTCACTTCAATGAGCACTGGCTTCGCCCTGGCCATACCGAATCTTACCGCACCCGGACACGGCTATAATCGAATTCATATGAACAAGGCCCGGATTGCCCCGGCGCTGGCCGCCGTCCTCCTGCTGGCCGCCTGCCACAAGAACATTCAAAC
>CAYVPZ010000893.1:0-1788 GCA_964453955.1 uncultured Solibacteraceae bacterium
ATGAGGCGCGCACGTTCGGCATGGAGTCGCTGTTCCGGCAGTTCGGCATTTACGCCAGCAAGGGCCAGCTCTACAAGCCGGTGGACAGCGACATCTTCCTTTACTACAAGGAAGCGCGCAACGGGCAGATTCTGGAAGAGGGCATCACCGAGGCCGGCTCCATGTGCTCGTTCACCGCCGCCGGCACCGCGTACGCCAATTATGGCGTGCCCATGATCCCGTTCTTCATTTATTATTCGATGTTCGGGTTCCAGCGCATCGGCGACCTGATCTGGGCATTCGCGGACTCCCGCGGCAAGGGCTTCCTGGTGGGCGGGACCGGCGGCCGGACCACGCTCTCCGGCGAGGGCCTGCAGCACCAGGACGGGCACAGCCAGTTGGCCGCCAGCACGGTGCCCACCTGCCACAGCTACGACCCCGCCTACGCCTGCGAGATCGCGGTGATCGTGCGCGACGGCATCCGCCGCATGTACGAAAACAACGAGGATCGCTTCTACTACATCACCGTCTATAACGAGAATTACGCCCAGCCGCCCATGCCCGCCGGAGTCGAGGACGGCATTTTGCGCGGCATTTACCGCTTCCAGGGCGCAGCGGGCGGAACGGCCCAGGTGCATCTGTTCGGCAGCGGGCCCATCCTGAACGAGGCGCTGCGGGCGCAGACGGTTCTGGCGGAGAAGTACGGCGTCGACGCCGACGTGTGGAGCGTCACCAGCTATAACGAACTGCGGCGGGACGCGCTCGAAGTGGAGCGCTGGAATCGTCTGCATCCGGCCGATCCGCCGCGCAGTCCGTACATTGTGGAGACGCTGGCGGGTCACGAAGGCCCCATTGTCGCCGCCACCGATTACATGAAGGCGGTCCCGGACCAGATCGCCCCCTGGCTGCCCGAACGGCTCACCTCGCTCGGCACCGACGGCTTTGGCCGCAGCGACAACCGCGAGTACCTGCGCAAGCATTTCGAGATTTCCTCGCAGGCGATTACGGCGGCGGCGCTCGCGGCTCTGGCGAAGGAAGGAAAGTTCGACAAGGGGCGGGCAGCGGACGCGGTGATCGACCTGGGCCTGCAGCCCGACAGCCCCGACCCGGTGAATACATGAGGAATAAAGGGGTAAAGGGAGTAAGGGAATTAAAGGAAGGTAAAGGGAGCAGGCCATGCCCGGTGGCACGGCCTTCCTCTAATCCCTTTATTCACTTTACCTCCCTTTATTCCCTTTGCGAGTTCTCGATGCTCTTTCTAACTGAATCCGAAGTCCGGGAGCTCCTCCCGATGCCCGAAGCGATCCGCCTGGTGCGCCTCGCCTTCGAAGCCCTCGCCCGAGGGGAAGCGCAAAGCCAGCCGCGCCGCCGGCTGATGCTCAAAACCGGTTCCATCCTGCATCAGGTGCCCGGCGCATACGGCAACTACTTCGGCATGAAATTCTACGCCACCAACCCGAAATTCGGCGCCGATTTTCTGTTCGCCCTGTACGACGCCGAAACGGCCCGGCCGCTGGCGCTCATGCAGGCCAACTGGCTGGGACAAATCCGCACCGGCGCGGCCAGCGGCTACGCCACCAGCCTGATGGCGAATCCCGATGCCGACACGCTCGGGGTCATCGGCGCCGGCTTCCAGGCGCGATCCCAGGTGGATGCAGTGCGCGCGGTGCGTCCCATCCGCACGGTCCGGGTCTGGAGCCGCCGCCAGGAGAAGCGCGAGAAGTTCGCCGCCGAAATGAATGCCATCGTGGCCGCGAGCGCGGAGGAAGCGGTCCGCGGCGCGCAGATCGTGGTCACCGCCACGTATTC
>CAYVPZ010000894.1:0-1783 GCA_964453955.1 uncultured Solibacteraceae bacterium
AGATCCCCGATCACCGCCGCCGAGTCGGCCCCGGCGTCGAAAGCGGCGAGCGCGTTCCCCCGCGTGATTCCTCCGATGGCCACCAGTGGTTTCGTGGCCAGGTGGCGAATCCGCCGCAGCTCTTCCAGTCCCACGGCGGGGTCGGGATTCTGTTTCGTCGCCGTGCCGAACAAAGGCCCCAGCGCAACGTAGTCGACGGGCTCGTGCACCGCGGCCCGGAGCTGCGCTTCGTTGTGCGTCGAGAACCCGATGAGCGCCTCGCTGCCCAGCAGCCGTCGTGCGTCTGAAGGAGCCAGATCCTCCCGGCCGATGCGCAGGCCGGCGCCGAGCATCATGGAAACATCCGCGCGGTCGTTCACGATGAACGGCACGTCCGCCGCGCGGCACAACCCGGCGATTCGCCCGGCCATGTCGAACACCGCCCGCGAAAAATGTGCCTTGTGGCGAAACTGCAAAATGCGGGCGCCGCCATCGAGAATGGCCCGCGCGGCGTCAACGGGGTCCACCGGCGCACCAGCCAAAGACGCTGTGTCCAGAACGGGGTAGAATCCGGGGAAGCGCAATCCGTCTATGATACCTTGCTCCCGATTCCAAACAGCTCGTGGTATTTCGAGGGCAGGGAAGCGGGCCGGAAGTCGCGCCCCAGAAACATGTGACGCGTGTGCCCGGAAGCGATGGTCTCCCCGCGCACGTACATTTCGTAGGAAAACTCCACGCCGCGGCGGCTGGCCGTCGAGACCCGTGTCCGCACCGTCACCTCGTCGTCATAGCGCGCCGGACGGCGGTAGCGGCACTGCGCGTCGATCACCGCCAGCAGGATGCCGTCCTGCTCCTCCATGTCGCGATAGCGAAAGCCGATGGCCCGGCAATACTCCACGCGCCCCAGCTCCATCCAGATGAAATAATTCGCGTAGTACACCACCCCCATCTGGTCCGTCTCCGCGTAACGGACGCGCAGGGTCGTCTCATTGGCTTGCATTCAGCTATCAGGATGCCACGCGCGCGGGAGTGGCAGTCCGAAGGCCTGCTCCACGACTGTAAACCACTCACCCAATGTGGAGCAGGCGTTTTCGCCTGCGTTAGTAAACGCCTCCCCCACCTTCGCGCACGATCATCTCAACTGCGGTCATGCCTCAAGCGGCGGCGGCAAGCGCCTCGCGGCGTTTGTTGGCACGCCAGAAGTACCATGCTCCCACCGCATTGATACCGCCCACAACGCCGACCACCTTCGCGGTGAAGGCTGCCGCGTTCGCTACATCGACGATCGGGAAGATGGAAAGGATCACATACAGCAGGGACATCGCGAATCCGGATGCGGCCGCCACTCGCAAGCCCCATCGCGGCTTTTCGCCCGGCGCCGCCAGCGGAATGGCGAACATTACCAGGTATGTGAGCGCCCAACAAATCAGCCCCGCGCTGTTCAACAACTGGAACGACTCCTGCGCCCCCGTTCCGACGTTGCCCAGCACCGTGAGGCCGAATGCCGTTGCGCCAATGCACAGGATGGAACCGACCGGCGTCTTGAAGCGTGGATGCAGGCGGCTGAACCACTGCGGCAGCAGATGATCCCATCCCGCCACCATCGGCAGCCGGATCAGCGCGTTGTTGTAAATGCTGGAACTCCCAATCAGATTGCAAATCATCAGGGCGGCCACAAACGGAGCGACAAGAAAGGCAACGGACGTCGCCTGGGCTCCCCGGCTCAACGCCTGCGTGGTGGGGGCCAGCAGGTCGATGTCCGCGGGCCGGCTGAAGGCGAGTGCGCAGGCAGTGCCGAGGATAT
>CAYVPZ010000895.1:0-1771 GCA_964453955.1 uncultured Solibacteraceae bacterium
CGCCCGCGATGGGGATGTCCTTCCCGTGGCCGAACCGGATGCCGAACAGCAGGAATAATCTCATCCAGGCCAGGACCGGCGGCATAACGATACCATGAGGATGGCATGATCAGCCTCCTCGTTGAGTTCGCCCTCAAAAATCGTCTGCTCGTTCTGGCCGCGGCCATTTTGCTGCTCATCTGGGGCGCTATCTCCTTTCACAATCTGCCGGTGGAAGCGTATCCCGACGTGGCCAACAACTACGTCCAGGTGATCACCCAATGGCCCGGCCGCGCCGCCGAGGAAGTGGAGCAGCAGGTCACCGTTCCGCTGGAGATCGCGGTGGCCGGCATCCCCCACATGGAGCACCTGCGCTCCACGTCCCTGTTCGGGCTTTCCAGCCTGATGCTGATCTTCGACGACGCCTCGGCGAACGACACCAACCGGCAAAAGGTGCTGGAACGGTTGTCGCAGGTCACCCTTCCGGCGAATCTGCAGCCGGTGATCGGCTCCGACTACAGCCCGGTCGGCCAGATCTACTGGTACACGCTGCACAGCACCAATCCCGCCTACGATCTGATGGAGCTGAAGTCCATCGAGGACTGGACGCTCGAAAAGCAGTTCAAGTCCGTCCCCAACGTGGTGGACGTCAGCAGCTTTGGCGGAACCACCCGCGAATACCAGGTGCGCATCGACCCCGATAAGCTGGTTTCCTACGGGCTGAGCATCGCTCAGGTGGAGCAGCAACTCGCCAACAACAACGTGAACGCCGGCGGCAGCTTCGTGGAGGCCGGATTACAGCAGATCAACGTCCGCACCGTCGGTCTGGTGAAGGGCGTGCAGGACATTCGCGACACCCTCATCAAGAGCCAGAACGGGGCGGCCATTCGCGTCGGGGACATCGCCGAAGTCGCCCAGGGAGCCAGAATTCGCCTCGGCCGCATTGGCAAGGCCATCCACCGGGCCGACGGAACCATCGTCGACAACGACGACGTGGTGGAAGGCATCGTGCTGTTGCGCAAGGGCGCCAATTCGGACACCACGATCGAGGCCATCCACGCGAAGGTGAAGGAGCTGAACGAGCACATCCTGCCGCGTGGCGTGAAGATCGTTCCCTTCCTCGACCGCAGCGATCTGCTCCACTACACCACGCACACCGTGCTGCATAACCTCACCGAGGGCATCCTGCTGGTCGCCATCATCCTGTTTTTGTTTCTCGGAAACGCCCGCGGCGCGTTCATCGTGGCGCTGACCATTCCGTTCTCCCTGTTGTTCGCCTCCATTTGCCTCGACCTGAACGCCATTCCCGCCAACCTGCTCTCGCTCGGCGCGCTGGACTTCGGCATGGTGGTGGACGGCGCCGTGGTGATGGTGGAGAACATCGTCCGGCGCCTCGGCCGCCAGCACGGACACTCCTCGCCGCTGGGGCCCATCGGCGACGCCGCGCATGAGGTGCAGCGCCCGGTGTTCTATTCCATCGCCATCATCATCACCGCATACCTGCCCATCTTCACGCTGCAACGCGTGGAAGGCCGGCTGTTCAAGCCCATGGCCTGGACCGTCTCGTTCGCGCTGCTGGGCGCGCTGATTTTCTCCATGCTCATCGCGCCCGTGCTCTCCAGCTTCCTTTTCGGCCGGCAGGTTCGGGAGTGGCGCAACCCGGCGATGATCGCCATCACGAGGGCTTATCGTGTCACCGTGGAATGGGCCATTCAGTTTCGCTGGGTCACGGTGGCGGTGGCGGCGGCGGCCCTGGGCGCGTCGGTGTGGCTGGATCTGAGCGGCGTCATCG
>CAYVPZ010000896.1:0-1768 GCA_964453955.1 uncultured Solibacteraceae bacterium
TCGCCGACATGCGCGAAGAGTTCGTGCGCGATTATCTGTGGAAGCTGGTGCGCTCCGGCGGCGTGTACGAGGATAAGTATCTGCTGGGCACTTCCATCGCGCGCCCGCTGCTGGCGAAAAAGCAGGTGGAGGTGGCGCTGGCCACCGGGTGCGACGGGCTGGCGCACGGCTGCACGGGCAAGGGGAACGACCAGGTCCGTTTCGAGCTGACCTACATGGCGCTGGCCCCGCACCTGCCGGTGATCGCGCCGTGGCGCGAGTGGGACATCGTCTCGCGCGAGGACGCCATCGAGTACGCGAAGCGGCACAACGTGCCCATCTCGCAAACAACCACGAAAATCTACAGCCGCGACCGCAACATCTGGCACATCTCGCACGAGGGCGGCGCACTGGAAGACCCGGCCAACGCCGCGCCGGAGGAGATCTGGATGCTCACGCGGAGCCCGAAAGACGCTCCCGACGAGCCCGCGGAAGTGACCATCGGGTTCGAAAAGGGCGTGCCGGTGGCGGTGAACGGAAAGCGCGCGGAGTCCGCCGTGGCGCTACTCGAAGAATTGAATGCGATTGGCGGCGCGCACGGCGTGGGACGGATCGATCTGGTGGAGAACCGCTTCGTGGGCATGAAATCCCGCGGTTGTTACGAGACGCCGGGCGGCGCGCTCATCATGGCCGCGCACCGGGAACTCGAAGCCCTGACGCTGGACAAGAGCACGCTGCACTACAAGCAGAAGCTGGCGCTCGATTACGCCGAATTGGTATACAACGGGTTCTGGTTCACGCCGCTGCGCGAAGCGCTGGACGCGTTCTTCGACGTGGTGAACGCCAGCACCACCGGCGAGGTCACGCTGCGGCTGTATAAGGGCGGGATCGAGCCGGTGAGCCGCCGCTCGCCGTACTCGCTGTACTCGCTCAAGGTGGCCAGCTTCACCATGGGGGCCGAATACGATCAGGCCGATGCGAAGGGCTTCATCCACCTGGTGGGCCTGCCCATCCGCATGCGGGCGTCGTTGCCATGAAACTCTGGGGCGGGCGTTTCGAGACGGGGCCGTCGGAGGTGTTCGAGCGTTTCTCCGGGTCCCTCCATTTCGACAAGCGCCTGCTGGACGCCGACGTGCGCGGTTCGCAGGCGTTCGCGAGGGCGCTCGAACGGGTGGGGATTCTGTCGGCTGCGGAGCGCGAGCAACTGGTGGCCGCGCTCGGCCGGATCCAGTACGAAGAGGGCGCGGAAGACGAGGATATTCATACACTTGTCATTCGCAAGCTCAAGGAACAGGTGAATGGACTGGCGGACAAGATCCACACCGGCCGCAGCCGCAACGAGCAGGTGTCGCTCGATACGCGGCTGTGGCTGCGCGACGAGATCGATGTGACGAAATATCGGCTCCGTGCCGTAATGTCGGCACTTGTGGAAAACGCAGGCGCGAATAAAGATGCAGTGATTCCCGGCTACACGCACCTGCGGCGCGCCCAGGCGGTCCTGTGGCCACACTACATGCTGGCTTATTTCGAGATGTTCGCGCGCGACCATGAGCGGCTTGACGAGGCGCGCCGGCGCACCAATCTGCTGCCGCTCGGCTCGGGCGCGCTGGCGGGCAGCGGCTTTCCTTTCGATCGCGAGGCCATGGCGGCGGACCTCGGTTTCGCCGGCATCACGGGCAACAGCATGGACGTCTCCGGCGATCGCGACTTCGTCCTCGATTTCCTGTTCGCCGCCTCCACCACAATGCTGCACCTCAGCCGCCTGGCCGAGGACTGGATTCTGTATTCG
>CAYVPZ010000897.1:0-1762 GCA_964453955.1 uncultured Solibacteraceae bacterium
GAACACCGCCGTCTATTCTTCCCACTGCACGAATGACAGAGCTCAGAGTGGCCTTTGCAACTCGACTTGGCCATCTGGGCGAGAAGTCGCCAGCCTCGTCGAAATGACTGCCGCTGGCCCGGATTACTCCCCGGAAGTCGGCTTGTGCCCGCTGATCTTCTTCGCAAATGCACTTGGCCGTATAACGCGCTTCCCGTATTAGTGTCCCACGGGTCGTCGGCCGCCCAGCGATAGCCCAACCGGCCTACTCGATCTTCAAGGCACCCGTCAGCGGCGTGTCCGCCGACGATCCGCCCACCAGAATCTTATAGTCGCCCGGCGCCAGTTCCCACGCGTCCTTGTCCACGTTGAAGATGGAAAGGAACAGCGGCTCCACCGTCAGGGTGACCTTCTTCGTCTCCCCAGGGGCCAGTTGCACCTTCTCCCACGCCACCAGGCGCTTCGGAGGCTCACCTGTGGAAGGCGGCAATGCCGCATACACCTCGGCGATCTCCACGCCCGCTCTCGCGCCGCTGTTGCGCACGCTGAAACTCACCTCCGCCGCCTTGCCCGGGGTGACCGTAAGGCCGGAATACTCGAACGCCGTGTAGGAGAGGCCGAAGCCGAAGGGGAACAACGGCTTCTTGTTCTCCGCCTCGTACCACTTGTAACCGACCTTCAAACCCTCCGAGTAGTTCACCTCGTAGTGCACCCGAGCAACCTCCAGTCCCGGCGTGGGCTGGCTTCGCGGCATGGCCGGCGGCCTCTCGATGGTCAGCCGGGGCAGATCGGCCTCGCTCTTCGGGAAGCTCACGGGAAGCTTCGCCGACGGGTTCACGTCGCCGAAGAGAATCGCCGTTACCGCTTCCGCGCCGCGGATGCCCGGATACCACGATTCCAGCACCGCGCCGGCGTTATCGATCCAGGGCATCAGCACCGGTCCTCCGGTCTCCAGCACCACGATGGTGTGCCGGTTGGCCGCGGCCACCGCGCTCACCACGGCGTCCTGATTGTCCGGCGGCGTCAGCGATACGTCACGGCCTTCGCTGGCCGGCTGATTGACGAACACGATGGCGACATCCGACGCTTTGGCCAGCGCGGCGGCCGCGGCGGGATCGGTGCCCGGGTCGTATTCCACCTTCGCGTCCGGGACCCGCGCGCGAATGGCTTTCAGCGGCGACGAGGGATACCACACCACGCCACCCCAGCGCCGGCCGGCACTCGGAACGGCGTTTCCACCCGGCGGGTCCACCTGCGCCGAGCCGCCCCCGGAGACCACCCCCACGTCGGCGTGCGAGCCGATCACCGCGATGGAGCGGATGGACGAAGCCTGCAGCGGCAACTGCCCATCGTTCTTCAGCAGCACCGTGCCCTGCTCTGCCACCCTCTGCGCAGCTTCCAGACCGCCAAAAACGTCCACCACCTTCGTCTGATAGTGGTTATCGAACAGGCCCACGGCGAACTCGGTGCGCAGAATGCGGTGCACCATGTCGTTCAGGCGGGCCACCGGCACCTCGCCGCTCTCCACCGCTTTTTTGAGCGGCTCGCTAAAGAAGGACCGCGTCGGGTCGGCGCTTCCGGGCATCTCCTGGTCGAGGCCGGCGTTGGCGGCCTTCGCGGTGCTGTGCGTGCCCCACCAGTCCGAGAGTACCCAGCCTTTGAAGCCCCACTCTTTCTTCAGAACCTCGTTCAGCAGGTAGCTGTTTTCGCAGGAATGCTCGCCGTTGACCAGGTTGTAGGAGCACATCACCACGCCGGCCGCGGAGTCGCGGATGGCGATTTC
>CAYVPZ010000898.1:0-1756 GCA_964453955.1 uncultured Solibacteraceae bacterium
GCCCGCCGGCGAGATCTACCACTGGGACCCCGATTCCACCTACATCCGCAAGCCCCCCTACTTCGACGACATGGTGGACCCGGGCCGGCCCATCGAGGATTTTACCGGGCTGCGCGTTCTTGCGGTACTGGGAGACTCCGTCACCACGGACCATATCTCGCCCGCGGGCTCCATCCCGGTGGACAGCCCGGCCGGGAAATACCTGATCGCCCAGGGCGTCAAGCCCGCCGACTACAATTCCTACGGCTCGCGGCGCGGCAACCACGAGGTGATGGTGCGCGGCACCTTAGCCAATATTCGCCTGCGCAACCTGCTGGCGCCGGGCACCGAAGGCGGCTGGACGCGCCATTTCCCGGGCGGCGAGAAGATGTTCATTTACGACGCCGCCATGCGCTATATGCAGGAGAACGTCCCGTTGCTCATTATTGCGGGCAAGGAGTACGGATCCGGGTCGTCGCGCGACTGGGCGGCCAAGGGAACGCTGCTGCTCGGGGTAAAGGCGGTGATCGCCGAAAGCTACGAGCGGATTCACCGTTCCAATCTGGTGGGGATGGGCGTGCTCCCGCTGCAGTTCCTGCCCAACGAAGACCGCAACACGCTGGGCCTTACCGGCGAGGAGACCTTCACAATCTCGGGGCTGGCGGCGGCGATCGACGGGCCGTCTTTTACAGGCAAGTCGCGCGCCGTGGTGGAAGCTCCGGGGAAGCGTTTTGAGGTGCAGGTCCGCCTCGACACGCCCATGGAAGTCGAGTACTATCGCAACGGCGGGATTCTGCCGTATGTTCTCCGGCAGCTCTTGTAACATGGGTGAAAACCACATCGTCCCCGTTCCGTCGAACCGCTGGGTCCTGTTGCACAACCACATCTTCAAGAACGCCGGGAGCACGGTCGACTACGTTCTCCGGCGCAGCTTCGGGGAGCGATTCGCGACGCTGCACGGGCCGGCGGACGATTCGGCGATCGCGGGCCCGGCGCTGGCTTCGTTCCTGGACGCCAACCCGGCGATCGACGCCGTGTCCAGCCACCATGTTCGGTATCCGATGCCGTCCATCGCCCGCGCCATTTTGTTCGATTTATGTTTTTTCCGAAATCCACTACGGCGTGTCTGGTCGATGTATCGTTATTTTCGCCTCACCGATGCGCCGCACAATCTTGCCCGCTGCGCCGCCACCGCGCCGGCGGCCGTGTTTTTCGATCTGTTGCTGGGCGAGTATCCGCACCTGATCAACGACGTGCAGGTGAACGTCATGGCCAATGCGGGAGTGTACACGCGCCCGCCCACCGCGCAGGATCTTCGCGTGGCTCTCGAGCGGGTACGTCAGATCTCCGTGCTCGGGGTGGTGGAGTTGTTCGACGAGAGCGCGGTGGCGGCGGAATACTTTCTGCGGCCGACGTTCCCCGCGCTGCGGTTCGAGTATGTGCCGCAGAACGTCACCACCGTGTGGAACAGCGCGGCCCCAGCGCCCGAGGATGAATTGCGCGAGGCCATCGGCGAGACGCGCTACGCGCAACTGGAGCGCCTGAATCGCCTGGACATGCAACTGGTCGCATTCGCGAAGGAAGAGTTGTTGCGTCGATTCGACATGGTGCCGGAGCGCGGCGAGCGCATGGCCTCCCTGCGGCGGCGCTGCGAAGTTCTTCAATCGGCGGAGGAAAGCGCGTCCGCGGCGCGCCCGGCCGGCGCATAATGGGAACGCTGTAAGTATTTGCTGGTACGAGAGCACCACTGCGCCGGGATTTTGCACCTAGTACCTCA
>CAYVPZ010000899.1:0-1750 GCA_964453955.1 uncultured Solibacteraceae bacterium
TGGAAGGACATCGTCCGCACCACCTGTTACCTGCGCGACATCGAGCGCGACTACGCGGCGTTCAACGACGAGCGCACCAAGTTCTTCCGCGCGCAAGGCCTCAACCCGCTCCCCGCGTCCACCGGCATCCAGGCCATCCTGTGCCGGCCGGAGCTGCTGATCGAGATTGAAGCCATTGCCATGTTCATCAAGCCGGGCGCGAAGGAGTAAGTGCGATGAAGTGGGCGTTGTTGTTGGCCGTTGCGCTGGCCGCTCCGCTGCTTGCCGCGGAAGCGAATTCCTGCGCCTGCGGGAAAAATCCGCCGCCGCCGCCAGCGGTCCGCGAGCTGCATCCGTACGCGCTTGAGCCGGAAGATATGCGTCCGTACGCGAACTTCACGACGCCTTATTACTACCACTACACCAAGCTGGTCGAGTACAACGGCGCGGCGCGCGATGTTCGGACGGTGCCTGCGTCCGAGGTGGACGAGGTTCGCATCGGCTTTCTCGGCCCTATTTCTCAGCATAAAGACATCAAGCTGGGCACGGCCATGCTGAACGGCGCGCAGATGGCCATCGACGAGGCCAATGCGCGCGGCGGATATGGCGGAAAGCCATTCGCGCTGAAGGTGCACAACGACGGCGCGGTGTGGGGCGCGTCGAGCAACGAGATTGTGAAGATGGTGTACGACGACAAGGTTTGGGCCATGCTCGGCTCCATCAGCGGCGACTCCACCCACATTGCCCTGCGCGTGTCGCTCCGCGCCGAGCTGCCCATCGTCAACAGCGCGGCCACCGACCCGACCATCCCGGAGACCATTATTCCCTGGTACTTCACCACGCTGCAGGACGACAGGGTGCAATGTTACACGCTGGCGCGCCATATTTACACCGATCTCGGCCTGAGGCGAATCGCCATCCTGCGCATCAACGATCGCTACGGCCGCTTCGGCGTGGGTAAGTTCAAGGACGCCTCGCGCCGGCTCGGCCATCCGGTGATCATCGAACAGAAGTTCATGCCCGGTGACACGGATTTCCGGCGCGAGCTTCGCATCATCCGCGAGTCGCGCGTGGACGGAATCCTGGTGTGGGCCGATGCGCACGAAGCGGGCGCCATCCTGAAGCAGATGAGCGACGCGGGCATGAAGCAGCCCGTGTTTGGCAGTTTCCGCACGTACGGCGACGACCTGTTCAAGAACGCCGGCGCCGCGGCCGAAGGCTTCCAGTTCGTTTACCCCTACGACCCGTTCCGCACCGATCCGGTGTGGGTGGATTTTCAGAAGCGCTACGATGCGAAGTATAACCTGAAGGTCACGGCGTTTTCCGCGCTCTCCTATGACACCATGAACGTCCTGCTGGACGCCATCTGCCGCGCGGGACTGAATCGCGGCATCATCCGCGACACGCTGTACGGCATCACGGAATACGACGGCGTCACCGGGCACATGAAGTTCGACCCCAACGCCAAAAACGTCATGCCGCTGTATCTGGGCACGGTGGGTAAGGGCGGCGCGGTGCGGTTTCGCGTGGCCACCATGGGCAAAGAGCAGGCGGCTTACACCATTCCTAACGAACAGCCGTACGCACGCGTGGGAGAGGACGGAGTGGGCTTCAGCGGCCCGCCCACCGGCGATCTGAAAACCGGCGAGCTCCGCATCGGCGTTTTCGGACCGAACGCGGACAAGCTGGTGGCCGGCATCAGGCAGGACGGCTTCCGGTTGATCGCCGTTCCCGCGGAGCAGAGCTGGGGTAAGTCGTCCACCGCGCTGGT
>CAYVPZ010000900.1:0-1740 GCA_964453955.1 uncultured Solibacteraceae bacterium
GTGGTGCGCCGCACCTGGATGAGATTGTCCAGCAGTTGCGTGCTGGCGCCGCCCGCCGCGTTAACCCCGGTGATGGGCGTGCGCCGCAGCGCGTCGATGGAATCGTTGAGGAATTGCGGGGTTTGCACGTTGACCTGATAGTTGACCCCGTTCACCGGGCTCAGCCACTGATTGGGCGCCACCTGTCCGCTGGAACTCAACGAGATCAGCATGCTGTTGGCAACGTCGCGCTGGGTGAGGCCGGCCTGCCCGGCCATGGTGCGGTCCACCAGCACCTTCAGCGTGGGGGCGTTCACCTGCTGGCGAACGTGCACGTCCACGGCCCCGGGGATGCCGGCCATGCGCGTGCGCAGTTCCTGGGCGACGGCGTAGTTGGAGGCGGCGTTGCGGCCCATAATCTGCACGTCGATGGGCGCGGGCAGACCGAAATTCAGAATCTGGTTGGTCATGTTGGCCGCCTGGAAGAAGAACGTCTCGTCGGGGAATTGCCGGTGCAATGCCGCGCGCAGGCGGCGCTGGAATTCGCTGGTCCGGCCCGGTTCCTTGAGGGCGATGAGGATCTCCCCGTCCTCCGGGCCGATGGTGGCGATGTCGCCCAGCGCGAGATTGAGGCCGCTGTTGGGGAGTCCGATGTTGTCCACCATTACATCGATTTTCTCCGCGCCCACTTCCTCGCGGATGGCCGCCTCCACGCGGGCGAAGACCCGCTCGGTCTCCTCGATGCGGGTGCCTTCGGGAGCCACCACATGCAGGCGCATCTGGCCGGAGTCCACGTAGGGGAAGAAGTCGGTTCCCACGATCTGGACCAGCCACAGCGAACCGACGATAAACACCGCGAACACCGCGGCCATGGGAGCGCGATGGTCCAGTGTCCAGTTCAGCGCGCGCTGGTATTTCGCGCGGACGCTGGCGAACACTTCATTGAAGAGATGGTGCGCGCGCCAGATGGGACCGGTTCCCATGTGCCCTTCCTCGCCGCGCTGGTACATCTCCACCTCGGGCGGCAGCATGTAGTGCACCATGGTGGGGATCAGCGTGCGCGAGAGGAGATAAGAGGCGAGCATGGCGAATGCCACGGCCATGGCCAGCGGCGTGAACAGGAACCGCGCGGCGCCGGTGAGCAGCAACACGGGCACGAACACGATGCAGATGGCGAGAGTGGAAACGAAGGCGGGCACGGCGATCTGCTGCGCGCCATCCAGAATGCCGCGCGTGATGGGCTTCTTCATGGCGAGATTGCGATGGATGTTCTCGATCTCCACCGTGGCGTCGTCCACCAGAATGCCTACGGCCAGGGCCATGCCTCCGAGCGTCATCACGTTGATGGTGTGTCCGAGAAAATGGAGCACCACCAGGGAGGTGAGAATGGACAGCGGAATGGACGTGAACACGATCAGCGTGCTGCGCCAGCTCCCCAGGAAAAGCAGGATCATCAGACCGGTGAGGCCGGCGGCGATCAGCGCTTCCCGCAGGACGCCGCCGATGGCCGCGCGCACGAACAGGGACTGGTCGAACAGCGGACTCACCCGGAGCGACGACGGAAGGCCGGCCAGGATGTGCGGGAGGGCTTCCTTCACCGCCTGCACTACGTCCAGCGTGGAAGCCTGTCCGTTTTTGAGGATGGTGACGAGCGAAGCGCGGGTTCCGTCGACGCGGACGATGTTGGTTTGCACGGTGAAGCCGTCGCGGACCTGGGCCACGTCGCGCATGAACACGGTGGCGCCGTTCACGGTTTTGATG
>CAYVPZ010000901.1:0-1729 GCA_964453955.1 uncultured Solibacteraceae bacterium
TGGCGATGAAGTCCTTGATGCGGCCGGGGATGGGATGCCACTCGTTGTGGATGACCCCGAGCGCGGCGTAGCAGTTCTTCACCGAATCGGTGACGATGCGCAGGGCCAGCAGATCGTAGACCTGATCGAGCGAGATCTTCTGCCGCTTCAGCTTCTGATACACCGACCAGGCGCGCTTCACGCGACCCTCGACACGCGCCGGAATCCCTTCGCGCGCGAGGTTCAACTCCACATCCTGCCGGATGCGGTTGAGGAAATCCTCGTTCTGAGCGCGGCGCGATTCGATCTCGCGCGCCAGTTCGGCCCACGCCTCCGGCTCCAGAAAGCGAAACGACAGATCCTCGAGTTCGCCGCGGATTTTGCCCATGCCCAGACGGTGCGCGATGGGCGAGTAGATCTCGATGGTCTCCTGGGCGATGCGCTGCTGCCGCTCGCGGGGCAGACTGGCCAGCGTGCGCATGTTGTGCAGACGGTCGGCCATCTTCACGATGACCACGCGAATGTCGGTCACCATGGCCAGCAGCATTTTGCGGACGCTCTCCGCCTGGCGATCCTCGCGCGAGTAGAGCTTGAGCTTGCTCAGCTTGGTGACGCCATCCACGCAGCGGGCCACTTCGTCGCCGAACTCGCGGCGCAGGTAGTCCACGGTGAGGCCGGTGTCTTCCACGGTATCATGCAGCAGGGCGGTCAGCAGACAGACGTTATCCATCTGCATGTCGGCCAGGATGAAGGCGACCTCGAGGGGATGGCTGACATAGGGTTCGCCGGAGGCACGGAACTGCTTCGCGTGCGCTTCGGAGGCTACGCGGTAGGCCTTCTCCAGCATGGTCAGGTCTTCGCCGGGCCGCAGTTCGCGCACGCGCGCCACCAGCTCCGCAAAGCGCTGGTCCAACTGTTGGACGGGCGCGATGGCGGCAGGGACCGGCACGGAAACCGAAGGACCGGACGGAACGACCTCCGAATGCTGCATCTACCTAGAGGATACCTTTTGCCGGCGGGGGGACGCGCGGCGCCAGCCGCGGCCTCGCAGGGCTCCTCTAAAACGCGGCTGGCGCCGCGTGTCCCCGCCATCACCGGCGCAAACGAAAACGGCTGCCCGAACGCCGCAGCGCCAGGCAGCCGCCAATACGGTAAGAAAATAGAACCGATGATTACTTCTGCTCGGCCGTGATGCCCTGATTTCCAACCTGCCTGGAGGCCTTGATCTTCTTGGCTTCCAGCGACTTCTGCACCCAGTCGTCGGCCGTGTCGACGTCCTTCTTGTAGGCTTCGGTGGAATCCGCCAGCGATGCCCGCTCGCGGACGAGCAGGTTCATGTAGGCCATGGCCTCGTCGTAGTCCTTATCAATTTCCAGGGCCGTGTTCAGGTTTTTCACGCCGTCGTCCACCAGCGAGCCATACTGCTGAGCCAGCTCTTCCTTGATCTTCTTGTCCTTGAACGGTATCGCCTGATCCGGCTTCATGTCCTGCTTGTTGAGCGCGGCCATCCAGCGCGGATACCACTTCATCCAGTCGATGACGCCAAGGCTGTAGAACGCTTCATTGTTCTTCGGATCGACAGCGATCAGCTTGAGATACCAATCGCGCGCGTCGTCCAGCTTTTTGAGTTTGGAATCCAGATCGGCGGTCCCGCTGGCTTCCTGATACGACAGGCTGGCGAGGTACTGCAGGGCCGTCTTATCCTTCGGATCCTGATCCAGCACTCTCAGGAACTCGTCCTTCGCCTTCT
>CAYVPZ010000902.1:0-1703 GCA_964453955.1 uncultured Solibacteraceae bacterium
CGCCGTCAGCCTGCGCAGCATCAGCAGCGACAATTTCGTGGTGGTGGACATCACCGGCGATCACCAGATCATCGGCGAGGTTTCCTTCCCCATGGCCCTCACCACCCTGCACGAAAAAGCCATCTACCTGCACGAGGCGCGCCAGTATCAGGTGGAACGCTTCGACTACGACGGCCGCAAAGCGTACGTGCGCAGCGTGGATTCCGACTACTTCACCGACGCCATCGACTACACTGAAGTGCGCGAGCTGGAGGAGTTCGCCTCGGCCCCGCATGGCGGCATCCGGCTGGCCCACGGCGATGTGCGCATCAGCCGCCAGGTGGTGGGGTTCAAGAAGGTAAAGTTCTACACCATGGAGAACGTGGGCGCCGGCCAGCTCTCCATGCCCGAGCAGGAGATGCACACCACGGCCTTCTGGCTGCACTTCCCGGCGGCGTTTCTGGCGCAGTTCGAGGACCTCTCGCCCACCGAGAAACAGAACGGCCTCACCGGGCTGGGCAACGTGCTGCGCACGGTGGGGGCGTTGCTGCTGATGTGCGATCCGCGCGACATCGGCACGGCTATCACCGACGCGGTGTCGGAGGAAACGCACGTGTGGGAGCCGGACCTGTTCCTCTACGACAACTATCCGGGCGGCATCGGCCAGAGCGCGCCGCTGTTCCGCATCGCGCCGCGGTTGCTGGAGGGCGCGGCGAGTCTGCTGCGGAACTGCCCGTGCGAGAGCGGCTGCCCGGCCTGCGCCGGGCCGATGGGCGAGATCGGCGAACGCGGCAAGGAGGCCGCGTTGCGCATGGTGGCGGCGTTGTGCGGATAGCAGGCGTCGCTATTCGTACCGCAGCGCTTCAAGTGGATCGGTGAGCGTGATGCGGCGCGCGGGAATGTAGCAGGCCAGCGCGGCCACCGCCGCCAGCACCAGGACAACGCCGCCGAGCGTCCACGGATCGCGCGGGCTCACCCCGAACAGCAGGCTGCCGAGAACGCTGCCGGAGGCGAGCGCCACCGCGATGCCCAGCGCCAGACCCGCCAGCACGGGCCGCAATCCCTGCGCCACCACCATGCGCCGTACGTTGCCGCTGGTTGCGCCCAGAGCCATGCGCACGCCGATCTCATTCCGCCGGCGCGCCACCGACCAGGAGACCACGCCATAGATGCCGATGCACGCGAGCAACAAGGCCGACGCCGCAAAACCGGCGATCAGCAGCACCTGAAAGCGGCGCTGTCCCACCGAGCTTGAAACCACGTTGCCCATGGTGCGAATCTCGCCCACCACCGTATCGGGATCGATGCTCCAAACGGTAGAGCGCATGGCCGGGGCCAGCGCCCGCGGATCCGTCGATGTCCGCAGCACCGCGCTCATGGAGAGCCGGCTGCGATACCAGTACGGGACATAGGCGGTGATGACCGGCTGCTGCGCCAGGCCGACCCGCACGTCGCGAACCACGCCCACCACTTCGAACGGAGGCTCGTCCGGGTTGCCCCGGCTGAACTTCATCCCAATGGGGTTCCGGCCCGGCCACACGCGGCTGGCCGCCAGCTCCGAGACCACCGCGAAGGTCCGTTTGCGATCCGCGTCGGTGAAACCCTGGCCGGCCACGAACGGAATACCCATGGCGCGGAAGTAATCGGGGCTGCAGAAGCGCATGTTGACCATGGGCAGCTCGGCCATGGGCAGGTGTTCGCCCTCGCGCTGCATCACGTCCACC
>CAYVPZ010000903.1:0-1702 GCA_964453955.1 uncultured Solibacteraceae bacterium
GTGCCGCGCACGATGGAATCGTCCACCAGCACCACGCGCTTGCCCTCCAGCAGGTGGCGCACCGGATTGAGCTTCAGCTTCACGCCGAAATCGCGAATTTCCTGATCGGGCTCGATGAAGGTGCGGCCCACGTAGTGATTGCGGATCAGCCCGTGGCGGAACGGCAGCTTCGCCTCGGACGCGTAGCCGATGGCCGCGGGCACGCCCGAATCCGGCACCGGCACCACCACGTCCGCGTCGGCCGGGCATTCGCGCGCCAGCAGTTTGCCCAGATTCTCGCGGGATTCCTGCACCGACCGGCCGAACACCGTCGAATCCGGACGCGAGAAGTAGACGTGCTCGAACACGCAGTGGGCCAGATCGCTGGCCGGGGCGTAGCGCTCGCGGGTCATGCCCTCGGGGCCCACCACCACCATCTCGCCCGGCTCCACGTCGTTCAGGTATACCGCGCCAATCAGATCGAACGCGCAGGTTTCCGACGAGAACACGTAGGTTTTGTGCCCGCCCGCTTCCATCTGGCCCAGCGCCAGCGGACGGAAGCCGCGCGGGTCGCGCGCCACGATGATGCGGTTGGGCGCGAGGAACACCAGCGAAAACGCGCCGTCCAGTTGCAGCAGAGCTTCGCGGAGCGCACCGGCCAGCGTGCGCTCGCGCGAGCGCGCCACCAGGTGCAGGATGACTTCAGTGTCGCTGGTTCCCTGAAAAATGGACCCGTCGGCTTCGAGGTCCCGGCGCAGCTCCGCGGCGTTGGTGATGTTGCCGTTGTGCGCCACCGCCACGCGGCCCTTGTTGCAGGCCACCGAAAACGGCTGCGCGTTGTTCAGCAGGCTGTCGCCCGTGGTGGAATAGCGCGTGTGCCCAATGGCCAGGTTGCCGGGCAGCTCGGCCAGCCGCTCCGGCGTAAAGATATCCGCCACGTGGCCCATGCTCTTGTACGAATACACCTCGCGCCCGTCGCTGGACACGATGCCCGCGCTCTCCTGGCCGCGGTGCTGCAACGCGTAGAGGCCCAGATAGGTGAGGTTAGAAGCTTCCCGGTGGCCGTAGATAGCGAAAACGCCGCATTCCTCGTGGAGTTTATCGAACATCGTAAACAGTTCCTCGGGGGGAGGTGCGCATTCTCAGGTACTTAATATGTTGGCCAGCGAACTCTGCTGCCGCTCTCTGAGGCTGGCCACCGTGCAATTGACAACGGCCTCGGAGTTGTTGCTGATTTGTAACTCCTCTTTGATGGTAGCACCGACAACCGGAGCTTCCACGCCGAGCGCCGCGGCAATCAGTTGGACGCGTTCAGGATTCGCGGTCGAGACCAGAATCCGCGACGGCCCTTCGTGGAACAACAGGTACTGTGGCGGGAGATCCGATTCCAGATCCGATTCGAGATCCACGCGCGCCCCGAGGCTGGCCGGTCCACCCGATGTCGAGCATGACGCCTCCGCCAGCGCCACCGCCAGTCCGCCATCGCTGAGGTCGTGCGCGGATTCGGCCAGGCCTTCCGCGGCAATCTGGCGCATGGCGTCGTGGACGCGCTTCTCATACGCCATGTCGAGCTCCGGCGGCAGCCCCCACAGCGAATCCATCACCACCTTGGCGTATTGCGTCCCGCCGAAGCGCTCGTGCGTGGCCGTGCCCAGGCCGCCCAGCAGCACCAGCGCGCGCCCTTCGTTCTGAAACGCAATCGGGATGGGCGAGGCCGTTTTCA
>CAYVPZ010000904.1:0-1696 GCA_964453955.1 uncultured Solibacteraceae bacterium
CCCCCAGGCGTGCACTTCGTCTATAGCGACATCAACTTTATTCTTCTTGGCGAGATTGTCCGCCGCCTCGCCGGGGAGCCGCTCCCGGCTTATGCTCATCGCTGCGTTTTCGAGCCGCTGGGCATGAATGACACCATGTTTCAGCCGCCGGCGAGCCTGCGCCCGCGCATCGCCCCCACCGAAATCGACGCCGCCACCGGCCAGCCACTGCGCGGCGTGGTGCACGACCCGACGGCGCGCAACATGGGCGGCGTGGCCGGAAACGCCGGATTATTCGGCGCCGCCGACGATCTGGCCCGTTTCGCCCAAATGATGCTCGACCACGGAAGCGCCGGCGGCGGTCAGCTTTTCAACCCTCTCGTTGTTGAGAAATTCACCACCCCCCAGAGCCCGCCCGACCAGCCGGTGCTGCGCGGCCTCGGCTGGGACATCGATTCTCCCTTATCGGGCAATCGCGGGGATTTGTTCCCCGTTGGCTCTTACGGCCACACCGGCTTTACGGGAACCTCCATCTGGATCGATCCATTCAGCCGCACGTACGTGATCCTGCTGGCCAATGCCGTCCACCCGCGCCACGGCAAACCGCTGACCTCCCTCCGCGGGCGCATCGCCACGCTGGCCGCAGCCGCCTGGGGAATTACCGCGCCTTCCGTGAAAATCCCCGGCTATGACCAGACCATCATCGGCCCCGGCCTGCATCGTAAAGTAAATATCCACGGTCGTGTACTAACCGGTCTGGACGTACTAAACCAGCAGCATTTTACCCTCCTGCGGGACCGCCATATTGGTCTGATTACCAATCAAACTGGCCTGAGCAGGGATGGAAAGCGCAACGTCGACTTAATGCGCGAGGCGGGCATCGACGTCCGCGCGCTTTACTCCCCCGAGCATGGCATTTCCGGGCGGGAGGATCGCGCCGACGTCGCCGATTCCCGCGATCCGGCCACCGGCGTGCCAATTTGGAGCCTTTATCAGGGCAGCCGCCGGCGCGTGTCAGACGAGACGTTGTCCGGGGTGGACACGCTGGTTTTCGATATTCAGGACGTCGGCGCCCGCTTCTACACTTATTCCTGCACCATGCTGTACGCCATGCAGGAAGCCGCCAGCAGGCACCTGCGCTTTGTCGTGCTCGACCGGCCCAACCCCATCACCGGCGTGCACATGGAAGGCCCCATTCTGGACAAAGATCTGGAATCGTTTGTTGGGTGTAGCGAGATACCGCTGCGTCATGGGATGACCATGGGAGAGCTGGCCACCATGGATAACGCCCGGCTCGGCCTCGGCCTGGACCTCGAGGTGGTCCGCATGGAGGGATGGCAGCGCGGGTTCTGGTTCGATGCAACCGGCCTCCCCTGGGTGAATCCCTCGCCGAATATGCGCAGCCTGAACGAAGCCATTCTGTATCCCGGCGTGGCCATGCTGGAAGCGTCCCCGAACTATTCGGTGGGCCGGGGAACCGATGCCCCGTTTGAGCAAATTGGCGCGGATTGGATCGACGGCAATCGGCTTTCCGCCTGGCTCAATGCCCGGGAGATCCCCGGTGTTCGCGTATATCCCACCCGTTTTCGCCCGGAATCCTCCAACTTCAAGGGGCGCTGGATTGAAGGCGTGCGCTTCGAAATTACGGATCGGGACGCGGTGGACAGTACCCGGCTGGGTCTGGAAATCGCCCGGGCGCTGCTCGAATTATGGCCGG
>CAYVPZ010000905.1:0-1692 GCA_964453955.1 uncultured Solibacteraceae bacterium
ACCCGGTGATGCGGGCCAAGCTCGAAAACGATACGGCGGCGCTGTTGCGGAATCTCACCGCGCGCCGTGGGCGAAATTCCGATCTGGCTGAGAAGACCATTCGCGAAGCGCGCGCCTTCACCGACAAGGAATCGCTGGATAACCACCTCATAGAAACCGTGGCCGCGAGCGAACGCGAGTTGCTCGATCAGATCAACGGCCGCGAGGTGGTGCGCTTCAACGGCGCTCACCAGAAGTTGAACACCGCCGGGGCCGAAGTGGTCTCGGTGTCGCTCACCTGGCGCGAGCGGCTGGTCTCCGCCATCGCCGATCCGAACATTGGCTTCATCCTGCTGGTGCTGGGCGCGCTGGGATTGTACGTCGAGTTTTCCTCGCCCGGCCTGATTTTCCCGGGCGTGGCCGGCGCCGTGCTGGTGATGCTGGGATTGTCGTCGCTGGCCGTGCTGCCCATCAACTGGGTGGGCGTGGTGCTGCTCATCCTGGCCGCGGCCATGTTCATCCTGGAGGCGAAAGTGGCCTCCCACGGCATTCTGGGCACGGGCGCAACGGTGTCCATGGTGCTGGGCGCGGTGCTGCTGGTGGAGGGCCCGCCCGAAGTGCGCATTCACCTTTCCACGGCGCTCGCGGTGAGCCTGCCGTTTGCGCTGATCACCATGTTTTTGGTCTCGATTGTGGTCCGCGCCCGCCATAACAAAGTGCTCACCGGCGTTTCCGGTATGCTGGACGAGATTGGCGTGGCCCGCACCGATCTGTCGCCGGCGGGCAAGATTTTCGTACACGGGGAGTACTGGGACGCGGTGAGCTCGGCGCCGGTTCCGGAAGGCTCGCGCGTGCGCGTCACCGCGGTGGATGGGCTCACCCTCCGCGTGGAACCGCTGTAATAGGGAGGACCTATGTTTGACCCTGTGATTCTGATACCGATTCTGATCGTCGTCATTTACTTTCTCTCGTCCATCAAGATTCTGGCCGAATACGAACGCGGCGTGATCTTCCGCCTGGGACGCATTCTGGGCAAGCCCAAGGGCCCGGGCATTATCTTCGTGTTCAAGCCAGTGGATCGCATTGTGCGCATTTCGCTGCGCATCGAGGCCATGGAAGTGCCGCCGCAGGATCTGGTGACCCGCGACAACGTCACGGTCAAGGTAAATGCCGTGGTGTATTTCCGCGTGATCGACCCCACCAAAGCCGTCCTCGAGGTGACCAATTTCCTCTACGCCACGTCGCAGGTGTCGCAGACCACGTTGCGCAGCATCCTGGGCGAGGTGGAGCTGGACGAGCTGCTCAGCCAGCGCGACAAGGTGAACGTCCGGCTGCAGGCGGTGCTCGACCAGCACACCGGCCCGTGGGGCGTGAAGGTGACGCTGGTGGAAGTGAAGCAGGTGGATCTGCCGGACCAGATGATCCGCGCCATCGCCCGCCAGGCCGAAGCCGAGCGCGAGCGCCGCGCCAAGATCATCCATGCCGAGGGCGAGTACATGGCGGCGGAGAAGCTGGCCATGGCCGCGGAACTCATTCAGCGGCAGCCGGCCGCGCTGCAGTTGCGCTACCTGCAGACGCTGGTGGAAATTGGCGCGGAAAAGAACACCACTGTCGTGTTTCCGCTGCCGCTCGATATACTTTCATCATTGGGCCGCGCGCTGGATCGTTTTGGAAACGCCCAGGACGCGCCACAAAAGGGAGACTGATTCCAGT
>CAYVPZ010000906.1:0-1674 GCA_964453955.1 uncultured Solibacteraceae bacterium
CTCGTCGGTGGCCATCAGGCAGTCGCTGTAGCCGAGCAGCACGTCGTAGACGCGCACGATGTCGTTGTCGCGCAGTTCGGTGTCGTCCATTTTGAAGCTGCCCGCGCGCACCGGGTAGTTCAGCGCGAAATGCATGTCGTGGTAGAGAATCGCGCCGGTGGCCACCAGCCAGTCCACGTAGCCGGCCTTGATGAGCGGCACGATGGAGGAGCAGCCCAGACCGGCCGGCGTGAGCGCGCCTGAAAAGCTCATGCCGATGGTGACGTCCGCTTCCAGCATTTTCTCGCTGAACAACTGGCAGCCTTCGCGGAGGCGCGCGCCGTTGTAAGCCAGAAACGCGTTATCGATGATGTCCACCAGCTTGTCCCTGCCGGTCAGGTTCTTGGGCAGGATGCGGCGCCCGGCCAGGTATTTGTCCCGATTCGGGCACTTTTTCTTCCTCATCCATTCGGGCATTTCGGACATGTCTTCGCGATAGCCGCGGTGCGTGCGTGGAGTCTTCGCCATGATGGAATCGAAACGATTGTAGCAGGGGGCGGCGCTTGGGATCGTGAATTGCGGCGCCGTTTGGTGCGCGGATCTGTGCGAGTCGTACCGACGTGCCTATGGTCGTGTTTTGATCAGACACAGGTTGCCTCCGCTGTACTTCCTCCCGCAAGAATCGCATCGATAGACATGTTCCGTTGGTTCCGTCGAGAACGTGGCGCCGGGTTCATACGAGCGGGACTCGCCTAAGCTGCCCTCATAGACCAGCGGCTTTCCACAGTCCGGGCACGCCCGCTCTGGCACATCTGGGATCTGCGCCATTTGACTCCCTACACGAGAGGAGGTTAGCAGAATTGCGATCGACTTGCAATTAGTGACCCGCTACCAGCTATACCGCAATGCGGTATACTCGGCCGTAGTGGATCATGCGCCCGAGGTCGCGGTCCTTCAGCTACCCAGGTTCAAGGCGGAGGCGACCCAACTGATCGGCGAGGACGGTATCGAGGCGCTGGCCGCTTATCTGGCAGACCACCCGGACTCCGGAGACGTGATCCCGGGGGGAGGCGGCATTCGCAAGTTGCGATGGGCGGCAAAAGGCAAGGGGAAGCGTGGCGGCGTCCGGATTATCTACGTGGCCATTGCGGTCGCGGCGCGCGTCTACCTGCTCCGCTGCTATGCGAAGAACGTGAAAACGGATCTGACGGTGGACGAAAAGAGGCAACTGCGTCAACTCGCCGCCCATTTGAAAGGAGCGCAATGAAGATGCCCAGGAAAGGGGCCCCAAAGACTTTCGGAGCGGACCTCATCGAGGACATGAAACAGGTTCTCGCGCACCGGCGCGGCCAAATCGAGTTGGAGCAGGTCTGGCCGAAGCCCATCGACGTAAAGGCCGTTCGCAAGCGGGTGAGAATGTCCCAAGCGGAATTCTCGCGAGTCTATGGCATCAGCAAACGCGCCCTGCAGGAGTGGGAACAGGGCGGGCGCCAGCCGGATTCGGCCGCGCGCGCATACCTGACGGTCATCGCAAAGGAGCCGGCCCTGGTCCGCCGGGCCCTGGTCCGCAAATGAAGCGGCTCCCGTCTGCCGGACTCCCCTATTAGACTTGTAGCTTATATGAAAAAATCGCGCGACAACACCAGCCGGACCCCGGCCGCTCTCGGTTTCTCGATGCCCGCCGAGTGGGAAACG
>CAYVPZ010000907.1:0-1672 GCA_964453955.1 uncultured Solibacteraceae bacterium
CCCAACTGTCATGACCAGGAGGCCCCGGCGGAATGTAGAAAAGCATGCCTGCGCGCATTTCGTGGATCGTGCCGTCCTCCATCGCCGCCGTAGCGCAGCCAGAGAGCACCAGCCCCACATGCTCGACGTCGCAGCGAGTTGCGCCCACGCCGGGCCCGACGTGAACGGACCACTTCCACCCAGGCTCGTATGTGGCGCGACCGATGGTCATGCCTCCTATGTGGACGAGTTCGAATTTCCCTTTTTCGAAGGTTCGGACCTCGTCGGGTTCCTCAAAACACTTCAGCACTGTCTCAAGCATCGGCATCACTTCCTTCTGCCGGACATGCGGCGCCAGCCCCTATTCCCCGAGAAACGCGGCTGGCGCCGCATGTCCATTCCTTTGCCCACCCGCTATTCCAGTTCCACCGTCAGTTGGGCCCCGCCCATCTCGGCCAGCACCGCCGCCACCTTCACCGCTTTGCGCGGGTCCTTGGCGATCCACAGGGTTTCCTTGTCCGAGCCGCCGTCGGCCGAGGAGATCTCCACCTTATACGCGTCGAAAGTGCCCGCCGGGACGGTCACGCTTTCCGATCCCGTCACCTTCAATGCCATCAGCTTCACCTTCTGCTTCTGCAGGTCGAAATTGCGGAAGGTGGTGGTGTAACCGTCGGCGAGGGGGAGCAGGGCGATGGTCTGCGGCCCGGCAACTTCGGCAAACAGCGGACCGCCGAGGTCCACCGAAATCGGCGTAGCCTTCCCGTTCATGTTCATGGAGCCGGTGGCTTTGGTACCCTCCACCGCAAGGTCTATGGTGACCGGGCCCTGCTTCACACTGCGCTTGCGGAGAATCAGCGTGCCTTTGTCGAGAACGGCGGTGTCGATCATCTGTCCCATGGGCGTGTCCACCGTGTCGGTGACCGTCCAGGCGCCGCTTTCGTCCTGAATGGTGGTGGTTTCCTTGAGCGCCATCTTCTGGGCTCCCATCTCGATGGTGGCCTTGAACTTCCAGGTGCCCGGCTGCATGGCCCCGGTCACCTCCGGCACCCCTACCGTGCCCGCCGCGACAATCTTCGAGACCGTCACGGTTTTCGGGTCCACCATGATTTCCTTCAGCCTGGCCACCACTTCGGGCGTTCCGCCGGTCTGATAGCGGCCGTCCAGATACTGGGAGAAGAACTTCTCCGTCTCCATGAACATGGCCATGTTGTTCACCGGGCGCTGGAACCCGTGACCCTCGTCGGGGGCAAGCATGTACTCCACCGGGAACCCGCGGTCGCGCAGTGCGATGACGATCTGCTCCGCTTCCCGCTTGTTCACGCGCGGATCGTTGGCGCCCTGCACCACCAGCAGCGGCGTCTTAATGCTGGACGCGCTGGTGAGCGGGGAACGCTCTTTCAGCCAGGCCTTGCCCTCGGGCGTGCCCGGATCGGCCATGCGCGCGTACATGATCTTGCGTGCGGCTTCCCAGTACGGCGGGATGGCCTCCAGCAGGGTGATCAGGTTCGAGGGGCCGACGATATCCACCGCCGCCGCATACAGATCGGGCGTGAAAGCGACGCCGGCGAGGGTGGCGTAGCCGCCATAGGAACCGCCGATAATGCCCAGGCGTTTCGGATCGGCAATGCCCTGGGCCACCAGGTATTTCATGCCCCAGGTGATGTCGTCCTGCATCTTGCGGCCCCACTCGGCG
>CAYVPZ010000908.1:0-1649 GCA_964453955.1 uncultured Solibacteraceae bacterium
CATGCCGACATCCGATCCCATAGCCGATATGCTGACGCGCATCCGCAACGCGGTGGCCTCGCGCCACCCCAAGGTGGACGTGCCCGCCTCCAAGCTGAAGCAGGAAATTGCGCGCATCCTCAAGGACGAAGGATACATCGCCAATTTCAAGCTCGCCGAAGACGGCACGCAACGCTCCATCCGCATTTACCTGAAGTACACGCCCGGCAACGTCCCGGTGATCTCGCACATCGAGCGCGTTTCGCGCCCGGGCTGCCGCGTGTACGTGGGCAGCAGGGAAGTGCCGCGCGTGCTGGGCGGCCTGGGAATCAACATTCTCACCACGCCCAGGGGCGTCATGACCGGCGGCTCGGCCAAGAAGGAGAACATCGGCGGGGAGGTTCTCTGCCAGGTCTGGTAACGACCCGGCGAGGAGTTTGAATTATGTCGAGAGTTGGAAAAAAGCCTATCCCGTTGCCCAAAGGCGTGAAAATCACCATCGGCGACGAACTGCTGGTGGAAGGGCCCAAGGGCAAGCTCACGGTCCCGGTTCCGGCCGGCGTGCACGTGCACCAGAACGACGGTACGCTCGATCTCACCCGCGACGGCGATCAGTTCGCCGCGTTGCACGGGTTGACGCGGGCGCTGGCCGCCAACGCCGTGCAGGGCGTATCCGGCGGATTCACGCGCGAGCTGGACATCGTCGGCGTCGGCTACCGCGCCGACGTGAAGGGCAACAGCGTGGTCTTCACGCTGGGCTATTCGCATCCCATCGAGGTGTATTTGCCAAAGGGTATCGAGGCGAAGATCGACAAGCAGACGCATCTGGTGCTCACCGGCTACGACCGCCAGGCGCTGGGGCAGGTGGCCGCCAACATGCGCGCGCTACGTCCGCCCGACCCGTATAAGAACAAGGGTGTCCGCTACACCGGCGAAGCGCTGCGCAAGAAGGTGGGCAAGACCGGAGCAGGAGCTAAGTAATGGCGCAGACCAATCGAAACGACGTTCGAATCCGCATCCACAAGCGCATTCGCCAGCGCCTCAGCGGCACCGCGGAGCGCCCGCGCCTGGCGGTGTTCCGCAGCGTGAAGCACATCTACGTGCAGGTCATCGACGATCACCAGGGCCGCACGCTGGTGTCGGCTTCCTCGAACGAAAAGAACGCGGGCGCCAAAGGCGGCAACATCGCGGGCGCGAAGGACATCGGCAAGCTCATCGCCGAGCGCGCCAGGGCCGAGGGCATTACCCGCGTGGTGTTCGACCGCGGCGGCTATCTGTATCACGGCCGCGTGAAGGCGCTGGCCGAAGCGGCCCGCGCAGGCGGACTGGAGTTCTAACAAAAATGGCAGCGACTACGGCAAAGCGCATTGACGCCAATTCCCTGAACCTCAAGGAACAGGTGGTGTCCATTAACCGCGTCACGAAGGTGGTGAAGGGCGGCAAGAATCTCAGCTTCTCGGCGCTCGTCGTCGTGGGCGATCCCGGGGCGAAGATCGTGGGCTTCGGCACGGGCAAGGCCAAGGAAGTGCCTGCGGCCATCAAGAAGGGCATCGAGGCGGCGAAGAAAAATCTGCGCAAGGTGCACGTGCTTTCCACCACCATTCTGCACCCCGTGCTCGGGCAGTTCGGCAGCGGCATGGTGCTGCTCAAGCCGGCGCCGGAAGGAACGG
>CAYVPZ010000909.1:0-1649 GCA_964453955.1 uncultured Solibacteraceae bacterium
CAGGTCCGCGCGGCGGAAATCGGGCCACAGCGTGTCGGTGACGTAGAGTTCCGAGTAGGCGATTTGCCAGAGCAGGAAGTTGCTGATGCGCATCTCGCCGGAGGTGCGAATCAGCAGATCAGGATCGGGTAGCCCCGCGGTGTACAGCCGCGCGGCGATGGCCTGTTCATCCACCTTCAGGCGCGCCAGCGATCCGTCGGCGCGCGCCCCTTCGAGGATGGCGTTCATCGCATCGGCCAGCTCGGCGCGCCCGCTGTAGTTGAGCGCCACGTTCAGGCGCATGCCGGTATTGGAAGCGGTGGCCGCCATGGCCGATTCCAGCTCTTCGCGCACCACCGCCGGAAGCTCCTCCAGGCGGCCCATGGCGCGGAACCTGATATTCTGCTCGACAATGGCCGCGAGCTCGCGCTCGAGAAACACGCCCAGCAGATGCCACAGCGTCTCCACCTCGGCCTGCGGCCGCTTCCAGTTCTCCACCGAAAACGCGTAGAGCGTGAGCGCCCCGATGCCCAGCCGCGCACAGGTCTCCACCGCCGCCCGCACCGACTCCATGCCCGCCTGGTGGCCCGCCACCCGGGGCAGGTTGCGGCCGCGAGCCCAGCGGCCATTGCCGTCCATAATGACGGCGATGTGCGCGGGCAGGCGTTGCGGATCGAGTTGCTGCGCCAGTACCCAGTCCCGATCCCCGGGTTTCAGCACTTCATGCAAACGCGTCATGGGGGGAAACGCAGATACCCATACTACCATTGCCTACAAGGACATAAGGCTCGGCAGCCGCGTTGCAGTTATCCTTCTTCAGATCGCCGTATCCGGAGGGCGAGCAGCCTGGCACTCGTCCGCGTCCATCAGAGCGTCCATCAACTGGCGCAGCTTGTCGGCCAGTCCGGCGTCCAGCACCGACAGAACGCGCAACTCGTGCACGGCGTCGCACTTGTGGCTGCTCAGCAGGAGGGAAACGCCAAGGCTGTAGTGGGCATCGGCGAACTTCGGATCGAGTGCGATGGCCTTGCGATAGGCCCGCAGTTTTCCCTCTGTCGCGCCCAGCTTCCCCAGGCAGTACCCCGCCTGGAACCAGGCTTTCGCGTCTTTGGGGTTCCGCGTGACGGCCTGTTCGAAAAACCGCAGCGCCATGTCGTACTTTTGCAGTGACAAGAACAACAGACCCGCCGAGTAGGGCTCTCCAACCTCGGCGGGCTGGGGGGCGGCGCCCAGGCACAGCACCGCCGGAAGCGCCCAAAACACGGCTTTCCTGAGCAGATCCTGTACCATAGTCATATACTAATGGATTCGTCGAAGCCCGACTTTAAGAAGACCGTCAACCTTCCCCGCACCGGCTTTCCCATGAAAGCCAACCTCGCCCAGCGGGAGCCCGAAATGGTGGCCCGCTGGGAAAAGGAAGGGCTGTACGAGGCGATCCGCGCCGCGCGCGCCGGCCAGCCGCAATATATTCTGCACGACGGGCCGCCCTACGCCAACGGCCACATCCACCTGGGCACGGCCTTCAATAAGATTCTGAAGGACTTCATCGTCCGTCTGAAGAACATGGAGGGCTACGACTCGCCCTACATCCCCGGCTGGGACTGCCAGGGCCTGCCCATCGATAACAAAGTGGAAGCCGAGTTGGGCCCGAAAAGGGCGCACATGACCGC
>CAYVPZ010000910.1:0-1635 GCA_964453955.1 uncultured Solibacteraceae bacterium
GGTTTCACGAGCGCAAAAGCTGCGCCCTTGACTGGCGGCGGCCCGATCTGAAGAAACCCCTTGTCCTGTTCATGAGGAAAATGGAGGTTTTGAAAACGCTATATAAGGAAGGACAGAGCCACCTCGTTGGGCGGCAAGAAGATTATGATCGTGGCTGACAAAAACATTGAAGATCACCGTAACAGATTCATTCGATTCGGGTTATACATCGGCGCGATTATGTTCGCCGGCTTCTCGATGCTTATCGTGCGACGCCGGGAACCACCGGAATCGTGCGCCGTCCGGACCGTCGGCTCGCGACCGAACTGCACAAACGCGGGGTGCCGCTCGAAGCGGTCGAGAACGCGTTCGTCCTGGCTGCGGCGCGGCGCATCATGCGGCCCGCCGGCGCGGCTCCTCTGGGTACCATCCGCTCGCTGGCCTACTTCTCGCCGGTGATCGAAGAGGTGCTGCAGTTGGATGTTGGCCGGGAATACTTTCAGCACCTTCGCCGCCACCTTCAGCGCGCCACTTCGGAAGAATAGAAAGTCCCCACGCCCTGAATGGAATCGCCCGCACGGCGCGCCTTCGGCGCGGATGATGTCGAGCACCCATGCCGGAACAACCGCACGCCTGCGGCGTGGATGATGATACCCGTCCCAATCCTGTTCCCGGTACGGGTCACTTCAACCGAGCGCTAATGGGTCACTTCTCGTTAGCGCCGACGCCTGTGTTTAGCTTGGTGTGCCCTGGACGACGGGCAGCGGCGCAATCTTCCGCGCAGTTCACGGCGGATCAACCGGCAGCTCGTCAATCGCAGGGCCGACGGAGAATCGAATATGGCAGCACAACCAGTCTGGCCAGATCCAGATCCTGTCCAGCCAGAGCCATCTGTCCGGCAACTGGAACAGGCCGCACGCTCGGCCCTCAGCTGCCGGTGCGGTCGCCGGTGAACGACGTGGAGTGGGGCCGATGGCGTACACACTTGCTCGAGTTCATGACCATCCTGCGAGAATGGGAACGGCCGGCCCACCCGGCGAGTTCAGTCCAGAGTACTGTTGAGGTGTTATGCCAGCCAGAACCTTGACCGTGATGCCGAACCCAAAAGACAGGGCGATCGCGCAGACCGTCCAGGCGGTAATGTACACGAGAGTATCCAGCCGGGATCAGGAGAAGGAAGGTTATTCCATACCTGCACAGCAGCGCCTGTTGCGGGAGTACGCTCTCCAGCGCGGCATAGTCGTTGCTCAGGAGTTCGAGGACGTAGAAACCGCGAAGCAGTCCGGCAGGACCGGGTTCATGGCAATGCTGGACTACCTGAAAGGGCATCCTGCAACCTGCCGAACAATACTGGTGGAGAAAACCGACCGGCTCTACCGGAACCTGAAGGACTGGCTGACACTCGATGATCTGGATCCTGAGATCCACTTCGTGAAGGATAACTGGATAGTCTCGCCGAATTCCCGGTCATCAGAGAAGCTCATGCACGGGATGAAGGTTCTCATGGCCAAGAATTACATCGACAACCTCTCCGAGGAAACCGTCAAGGGAATGACCGAGAAGGCGCGCACCGGCATGTATCCGAGTTGTGCTCCGGTGGGGTGAGGTGGACCCCATCGTTTGGACAAAAAAACGGCAGTCCTTAGATGGTCTGGC
>CAYVPZ010000911.1:0-1627 GCA_964453955.1 uncultured Solibacteraceae bacterium
ATCGCCAATCTGGCCGTGGTGATGGGCCAGCGCACCCAGTTGTTCTACGCCCCGCCGAAGGGCGCTTCCATCTCGCAGTACATGGACGGCCTGTACTATGCCCTGCTCGAAGGCCGCTTCCTGTTCGATTTCGTTCACGAAGACGACCTCGGAGCGGAAACGCTTGGCCGGTACTCGGCCGTGCTGCTGCCCAACATCGCGCTGCTCAGCGACCGGCAATGCGGCCAGTTGCGCGCCTGGGCCGATGCCGGCGGCTCATTGCTGGGGACGTTCGAAACCGGCCTTTACGACGAGCGCAACCAGCGACGCGCGGAGTTCGGTCTTGCCGATGTCTTCGCCATCCGCAAAGCGGGCGAGGTCATCGGCACCAACGGCAACGCGTTCTACGCGCGCATCGAGAGGCCTCACCCAATTCTCGACGGCTTCACCGACACCAACCTGCTGCCCGGCGCCGAATATCGACTGCCGGTGTCGCCGGTGAGCCAGCCCGTGCTGACCGTGGTGCCCGGCTACGTCGCCTACCCACCCGAACTCTCTTATCCCACCGAGCCTCATACGGACGAGCCCGCCGTCGTGCTGAGCGAAAAGGGCCGCAGCCGCCGCGCCTGGTTCCCCGGCGACATCGAGCGAACCATGTGGCGCACCGGTCACACCGATCTCAGCCGGCTGTTGCAGAACGCCATTCGTTGGGTTTCGCGCGGCGACGCTCCGGTCATGGTGGAGGGCGACGGCGTCATCGAGACCTTCGCGTGGGAGACCGAGGCCGGTTTCGCCGTCCACGTTCTCAACTACACGAATCCCAACCTGCATCACGGCTGGGTGCGCGGCTTCTATCCGATCGGCGAGCAGAAGGTCACCATGAAGCTCCCGGCGGACCGCCGCGTCACCCGCGTGGAGCTGCTGCGAGCGGGAACCGCCATCCCCTTCCGCGCATCGGGCGGGAGCATCGAGTTCACCATCCCCCGAGTAATGGATTACGAGGTGGCCGCGCTGTCGGCAACTATCCCCGGTTGACAAACCGGAAGAACAGGGCCGCCTTGGCCACCGGCTCCGCCCGCCGGGCGATGGCCGCCATCTGGCGTTCGCTCAACGGCGTGAACTCGCGCGCCAGCTGCACGTTCTCTTCGAGCTGGGCCAGCGAATCGCAGCCGATAATTACCGTGCTGACGGGCAGCGTGAGCGAGAAAGACATCGCCTCGCGCATGAGCAGCGTTCCCGGAGATTGCGTGATCACCGCCCCCTCCCACGAGTGCTGCTGCCGTTCGAGCGAAGGCGGGGTCCAGCTTGCCAGCAGGCGCCCGCGCGCCGGCACCTTCATGCCGATAATGCCCATCTGTTTTTCCACCGCCAGCGGCAGCAGCGCCTCCATGAAGCTGAAGTGCTGGCCGTCGGCGGCGTTCACGGCCATCAGGATGGTGTCGAACGGGAACCGGTTGATGGCGGTCATCAGCGGCTCGGGCCGGAAATGGCCGGTGACGCCGAGATAGCGCACCATCTTCTGCTCACGCGCCTGCAGTAAAGCTTCCATGGCGCCGCCCTGGGCGAACACCTGGTCCACGTCCTCGGGGAGCCCGATGTCGTGCAGTTGCCAGAGGTCCAGGTGGTCCGTGTTCAGCAGCTTCAGCGA
>CAYVPZ010000912.1:0-1610 GCA_964453955.1 uncultured Solibacteraceae bacterium
TCGCGGCTGTTCCAGAATATCCGCGAGAAAAAGGGGCTGGCCTACGCGGTGTTCTCGGAGCTGAGCATGTACTCGGACGCCGGCTGCCTGGCCATCTACGCGGGGATGTCCATGGAATCGGCGCGGCAGGTGGTGGATCTCATCGTGGAAGAGTTCCGCAACCTGAAGAACGAGCCGGTGGGCGAAGACGAATTGCGGCGGGCCAAGGACCACCTCAAGGGCTCTTTTGTGCTGGGACTCGAATCCACGTCCAGCCGCATGGGAAATCTGGCGCGGCAGGAGTTATACTACAAACGATTCTTCAGCCTGGACGAGATGCTGGAAAGCATCGAACGGGTGACCGCCGCCGAAGTGCAGGCCATCGCCCAGGAATTCTTCGACGCGAAGAAGATCACGCTGGCGATGCTGGGGAATCTGGGCGACTTCAAGATCCGCCGCGAGGAACTCGACTGCTAAGACCGCGCCACCTGCTCCTTCTTCCTTGCCCCGCCGTGGCGGCGTTCGGGGACGCGCGGCGGCAGCCGCGTACCGGCCAAGCCCTGCAGGAACGCGGCTGGCGCCGCGCGTCGGCCATGGCCACTTCGGCCACCCAACCGGATGAAAACGGATGGACACGCGAAGCCAGTAGCGTTGGCGCCGGTTCCGATGAAACGCGGCTGTCGCCGCGTGTCCCGGTTTGCCAGGCCGACATCGCCGGAGCAGTGTTTTCGAGGGTGTCCCCGCGGCGAATCCTTCGCGCCACGGTACTGATCTTCGCCCTGGCCGTATCGGCGTTCGCACTGGACCCCGCTTCGCTCAAGCCGGAGGGCTACGTCAGCGACTTCGCACACGTGGTGGACGCGCCTTCGCGCCAGGCCGCGGAACAGTATTGCTACAAGCTGGAACAGGCCACGGGCGTGCAGGTGGCGGTGGTGACCATCGATTCGCTCGAGGGCGCGCCGATCGAGGATTTCGCGAACGACCTTCTGCGGAAATGGGGCGTCGGGCACAAAGGACAGAACGACGGCCTGCTTCTCCTGCTGGCCATCAAGGACCGGAAAGACCGCGTCGAGGTGGGCTACGGTCTGGAGCCGATTCTGCCCGACGGCTTCGTGGGCGACGTGGCGGTGGACATGCGTCCGCTGCTGCAGCAGGGCCAGTATGGCGCGGCGATCCTGCAGGGCGTGGAATCGATGGGCTCGCGCGTGGCCGCGGCCAAACACGTTACGCTCGACTTTGAGGTACAGCGTCCGCGGCCGCCTGCGGTGAGCCACGGCCGCGGCATTCCCCTGCCGTTGATAATCGTCGGCGTCGTCATTCTTCTTTCTCTGCTGGCGCGACGCGGCGGTGGTGGCAGCGGAGGCATTGGATGGTTCCTTCTGGGGACCCTGATGGGCGGCGGTGGCCGCGGTGGCGGGGGTGGCGGCGGCGGCTTTGGCGGCGGTGGGGGCGGAGGCGGAGGGTTTGGCGGATTCGGTGGCGGCGATTCCGGTGGAGGCGGCGCGTCAAGCGGCTGGTGACCTATGGAAAAGAAACTCGCTCAACTTGTGGAGAAAACTCGCGCGGCGCTCGGGGACCGGCTGGTGGCGGTAATCCTGTACGGCTCCGGCGCCAGCGGCGAACATCACGCG
>CAYVPZ010000913.1:0-1606 GCA_964453955.1 uncultured Solibacteraceae bacterium
TCGCCTCCATCACCGCCCAGTATCTGGAATACATGCAGCGCGCCATCGAGATGGACATCGAGATCGGCTCGGAGTTCGTATACATGGCGGCCACGCTCATCCACATCAAATCGCGGATGCTGCTGCCGCGCGATCCCGAGCTGGAGAAAATCTCGCCGGAGGAAGACCCGCGCCGCGAGCTGGTGGACCGCCTGCTCGAGCACGAACGCTTCAAGAATGCCGCCGAAATGCTGCAGCAGAAGCGCATGGTGGAGGAGGCCGTGTGGTCCAATCCGCGCATTGGCGAGTTCCTCTCCGACGAAGAGCCGGCGCTGGCGGTGACGTTGTTCGACCTGGTGAAGACGTTTCAGCAGGTGCTGGACCGCACGCGCAACCGTCCCACCTACGAGGTCGGCAGCGAGACCATTTCCATTCCGGAGATGATCCGCTATCTGCGCGGCGTGCTGAAGAGGCTGCCCGCCAACGGCTCGCTTTCGGCCACCGATCTGTTCGAACAACAGCGCAGCCAGCGCGCCATGATCTGCCTGTTCCTGGCCATTCTGGAACTGGTGAAGCGGCAGGCCATCGCCCTGACACAGAAGGATGCGTTCGGCGACATCGGCCTTGAGCGAACCGAGACGTTTGAAGAATCGTTCGGCTCCGACGAGGCGCTGGCGGCGATTGAGCAGGAATACAACTGAGGGAAATGGAAGACATCGACGTGAACACCCCCTCCGTGGAGGCGAGCGAGCCCACGGAGCGCGAGGCGATTGAGGAAACACCTGCAGCGGCGGCGGCCGAGGAGATGGTGGTCGAGCAACTGCTGATGGTGGAAGAAGCCGCCGAGCCGGACATGGAACGGGCCCGGCTGCGCGCCATCATCGAGGCGGTGGTCTACGTGACCGACGAGCCGCTCACGCTGCAGCAGATCGCCGCGGCGCTGAACCACCCCATCGACAAGGTGCAGGGCATCCTCGAAGAGCTCATCGCCGACTACAACCGGCCCGAGCGCGGGCTCAGTATTCGCGAGGTGGCGGGCGGGTACAAGATGACCACCCGGCCCGAGCACCACGAGGCGGTGCGCACTTTCGTGCGGAACCTGAAGCCGCCGTTGAAGCTGTCGCTGGCGGCGCTGGAGACGCTGGCCGTGGTGGCGTACAAGCAACCCATCACCGCGCCGGAGATCATGGAGATCCGCGGCGTGCAGGGCGCCGGCGTGCTCAAGACGCTGCTCGACCGCAAACTGATCGCGGTGGCCGGCCGGAAGAACGTGGTGGGCAAGCCCATCCTGTACAAGACCACGCGGGATTTCCTGATCCAGTTCGGCTTGAGCGACCTCGCCGAGCTGCCCACGCTCAAGGAGTTTGAGGAGCTGGGCAGGATGGCCCTGAGCGACACAGAGCCCGGCCCAGCCAGCACGGCATCCGCGGAAGAACCCAGGGCCGCGGAACCTGTGCCAGACGAGGCCGCTCCGGCCGAAGCCACGACCCCTGAGGTGGTGACCATCGAAGCAGTGGCAATCGAGCCCGTGCCCGCGGAACCCGCCGCCTCCGAACCCGAGGAAGGCTGAGCCCCACCATGGCGGAACAGAGGCTGCAGAAGCTGCTGGCCCATGCCGGCGTGGCCA
>CAYVPZ010000914.1:0-1597 GCA_964453955.1 uncultured Solibacteraceae bacterium
CCGCCGACGACCCCGCGTGCGCGATCACCCGCTCGTTGATTTCCTGGATGAGCTGCTCCGGATCGGCCCCGCGCCCGGCGGCAATCGCGGCGAGCAACCGCTCCTCGCCGAATTCCGCTTCGTTCTCGATGCCCGCCTCGGTCACCCCGTCGGAAAAGGCCACCAGAGTGTCGCCGGGCCCAAGGCGCAGCGCCCGCTCCTCGCAATCCCAGACGTTCAGCAAACCGATCACCGGCGCCGTCGGATGCAGTCGCTCAACCTCGCCCCCGGCGCGAACCAGCAGCGGCGCCGGATGCCCGCAGTTGATGTAGCGCAGCGTGCGCGACCGGTCGTCGTAGTCGGCGAAAAACACCGTGGCGTACTGTTCCGCCGGGGTGCTCGAATAGAACAGCCGGTTGATGCCGCGCAGCAGCTCGCAACCGTCGCGCACCGTTTCGGTCTGGCTGCGAAACGCCGCCTGCAGGCTGGCCATGAGCAGCGCCGCGGCCATCCCTTTCCCGGAAACGTCGGCCAGCACGAAGCCGAGCGCCTCGGGCCCCAGATCCAGGAAGTCGTAGTAGTCGCCGCTCACGTCCCGCGCCGGCACGCAGCGCGCCGCGTAGCGAATCGTACGGAGCTGTTTCACCGGCTGTGGGAACAGCTTCTCCTGCACGTGCCGCGCAATCTCGATCTCTGAACGCGCCGCCCTCTGCGCGCTACGCCGTGCCGCCGCCTCCCGCGCCTGCTTCTCGATGGTGCCCAGCAGCCGCAGGTTGTCCCACGGCTTCTGCACGAAATCGGTGGCGCCGCGGTGCATCGCGTCCACCGCCAGCTCCACGTTGCCCCACGCGGTCATCACCACCACCGGCGCGCAGTCCGGCCGCGCCCGCAGCTTGTCCAGCAGATCGAGCCCTTCCTGCCCGGAGGTGGTGTCGCGCGCGTAATTCAGGTCCATCAGGATCAGATCGAACGGCCGGGCGTCGAGCGCGCGCAGCAGTGCCTGCGGAGAATCCACGGTCTCGGCCGCGTACCCGGCGCCCTTGAGCAACAGCCGAAGGGCTTCCAGTATGTCCGGCTGGTCGTCGCTGACCAGGACTCGGAGTCCGCCGTTCTGGGCGCGCGGGGTGGGGGTGGTCAATGCGGCGGTCATACTCCTACTTCACACTAACGCACGCGGCGTGCCAGCAGTTCCCCTTCCAGATGGTTGACGTTGCGCCTCGCCAGCCTGCCGCGACTGTCCACTATTGGGACGCTGTGTCCGAAACGCGCGCCGCCAGGACACGCGGCGCCAGCCGCGTTCTTTAATCGTGTATGATACTGTACCGGGATGAGAACGCTGCAACCGGTGATCTGGGCGAAGGGCACGTTTCTGAGCCCGCAGCATCTACAGGCGCAGGATCGCTTCATCGAGAGCGTCCTGCAGTTCCGCCTGGACGCGCTCAGCTTCCGGCCGTGGGGGTTCAGCCAGCTCCAGTTCAACCAGGAGCAGCTCGCCAACGGCGTGTTCGCGGTGCATCGCGCGCAGGGCATGTTCCCCGACGGGCTGCCCTTCGAGATCCCCGAATCGGACCCGCCGCCGCCGGCCCGGCCCATCGCCGAGTTCTTCGCGCCGGATTCC
>CAYVPZ010000915.1:0-1596 GCA_964453955.1 uncultured Solibacteraceae bacterium
ACCAGAACGACGCGACGATCAGCGGCAGATCGATGGTCACCATCTGCATCCAGCCCATGTAGAAGCGCACGATCATCACCGGCAGCATCAGCACGGAGATGACCAGCATGAGCGGATACGAAATGTTCGGCGTCAGGTGCATGAAGGCTTCCACCTTGCGCCGCTTCGAAATATCGGACCGCAGGATGGCTGGCAGAAGCTTGATGGCCACCTGGGTCAGGCCTTTGGCCCAGCGCGACTGCTGCACCTGGAATCCGTAGGTGTCCACGGGCAGTTCGGAGGCGCACTCGATGGAGGGCACATAGACGAACCGCCAGCCCTTCAACTGCGCGCGGTAGCTGAGGTCGGAGTCCTCGGTGAGGGTGTCGTGCTGCCAGCCGCCTGCGTCCTCAATCATGGCGCGGCGCAGGATGCCCGCGGTGCCGTTGAAGTTGAAGAACAACCCGCCGCCCGAGCGCGCCCCATGCTCCAGCACGAAATGGCCGTCCAGCAGCATGGCCTCCACTTCGGTGAGCAGATTGTAGTGGCGGTTCAGGTAGGCCCAGCGGGTTTGCACCACGCCCACTTTCGGGTCGGCGAAGAAGTCCACGGTGCGGCGCAGGAAATCGCGCGGCGGGAGGAAGTCCGCGTCGAAGATGGCCATCAGCTCGCCGGTGGCGGTCTTCAATCCTTCCTGCAGCGCGCCGGCCTTGAAGCCGTGACGGTTGCTGCGGTGCAGGTACTCGATGGGCAGGCCGGTGGCGCGGTATTCGCCCACCAGGCGCTCGGTGAAGGGATGGGTCTCGTCGGTGGAATCGTCCAGCACCTGAATTTGCAGCAGCTCGCGAGGGTAATCGATGTGGCTGACTTCCTCGATCAGGCGCTCCACCACGAAGCGCTCGTTGTAGAGCGGCAGTTGGATGGTGACGCGGGGAAGCCGAGCGAACCGCTGGGGTGGCCCGGTGACGATCCGTTTGCGATGTTTCAGGTACCCGCGGATCATCTCGAACCGGTGCATGCCGTAGAGCGAGAGCAGGATGAGGATGGCGAAATACGGGAGCAGAATCAGGTAGTCGAACAGTTGCAGGTGGTACAGGCCGGTGAAGGTGTCGTCAAACAGGGAATTGTAGAGCTGCGTGCTGAAAGACGATACGAGCAAAAATCCGGGCACGGCCATTTATGAGTTCTCTTTGCGCAGGATTGCCGGGCTTGGACTACGGGCTCGGGCCGACCACTATTTTACCGCCTTTCGGTCGTGGCGGACCCCAGGAAGTTCCTATGGGGTCCATGGCGAGCGTAATCTATGTTACCTTACCGCGGCTGAGGGACAATGGAGAACGTGACGGCGCGGGTTTTCTCGTTCTTCCTGCTGGCGATGGCCGCGTGGGCGCAGACTGCGCCAGCCGCCAGCCCGAAGTTCGTCTGGGAGGGAGACGTGGATGAAGCGGCCGTCCTGTATATTCGCGGCGATCGTCTGACGGTGGAGATTCCGCGCGGCGGGCGTGTCGAGCACCAGCTCTACCGGTTTTTCCATCCGGCGCCCGATTCGCGGCAGCAGGTCCGCCTGAAAGTGGTGCAGGGGCGCGGCGGCGTGAGCCTCACCCAGGGGCGCTGCGC
>CAYVPZ010000916.1:0-1591 GCA_964453955.1 uncultured Solibacteraceae bacterium
TCTGTTACAGAACCACAGGGCCCCCGGCTGCTACAATCGTCTTCGAAATAAACCATGGCGAAGACTCCTCGTACGCACCGCGGCTATCGCGAAGACATGTCCGAGATGCCGGAATGGATGAAGAAGAAGAAGTGCCCGAATCGCGACAAATACCTGGCCGGGCGCCGCATCCTTCCGAAGAACCTCACCGGCAAAGACAAGCTGGTGGACATCATCGACAACACGTTTCTCGCCTACAACGGCGCACGCCTCCGCGAAGGGTGCCAGTTGTTCAGTGAGAAGATGCTGGAAGAGAACGTGACCATCGGCATGAGCTTTTCCGGCGCGCTCACGCCAGCCGGACTTGGCTGCTCCTGCATCGTTCCGCTCATTAAGGCCGGCTACGTCGACTGGCTGGTGTCCACGGGCGCGATTCTCTACCACGATATGCACTTCGCGCTGAATTATCCGGTGCGTGCGGGCAGCTTCAAGATGGACGACACCGAACTGCGCGACAACGACATCGTGCGGGTATACGATGTGCTGCTGGGCTATAGCGACTGTCTGATGGCCACCGACGAGATTCTGCGCGGCATTCTGGTGCAGCCCGAGTTTCAAAAAGAGATGGGAACGGCCGAATTGCATTACCTGCTCGGGAAATATTGCGCCGAATGGGAGCGCAAAGCCGGGCTCAAGGACGTCTCCGTGCTGGCCGCCGCGTATCGTGCGGGCGTGCCTTGTTACACATCGTCGCCCGGGGATTCGACCATCGGCATGAACGTGGCCGGCGTGGAGCTGCGCGGCAACAAGCTGCGCCTGAATCCGTCCATCGACGTCAATGAAACCACCGCCTACGTGCTGGCGGCCAAGCGCTCCGGCGGCAGGAGCGGTGTGGTGCTGTGGGGCGGCGGGAGTCCCAAGAATTTCATGCTGCAAACGGAGCCGCAAATTCAGGAGGTGCTGCGCATCAAGGAGTACGGACAGGATTACTTCCTGCAGGTGACCGATGCACGCCCCGACACCGGTGGCCTGAGCGGCGCCACGCCCAGCGAAGCGGTGAGCTGGGGCAAGGTGGACCCCGATCGTCTGCCTGACGCCGTGGTCTGCTACACCGACACCACTATCGCCATGCCGCTGTTCACCCATTACGCCCTGGCCACGCACAAGCCGCGCAAGCTGCGGCGTCTCTACGATCAACGCGAAAAGATGATGAAGGCGCTGACGAAGGAGTACTTCAAACACAACGCCGTGAAGATGTTGGACGGTTCGGCTCCGGTGTTTGGGTAGCGAATGACAAAGAAGGAACTGCAGGCGCTGGCCCGGCGGCACGGCACGCCGATCGTGGTGGTCGATCACGACGTGCTGCGGAAGAACTACGCGAGCTTTCGGCGGCACCTGCCAAAAGTTCAGGCCTATTACGCCGTGAAAGCCAATCCCGCGCCGGAGATTGTACGAACGTTGTACAAGGCCGGCGCCAGCTTCGACGTGGCCTCGCTACCCGAGTTCCTGCTGGTGCACGAAAACATCAAGCACCTGCCGGCGAAGGAACGGCAGGATTTCATCTGGGACAAGATTATCTACGCGAATCCCATCAAGCCGCGCGAGACTCTGG
>CAYVPZ010000917.1:0-1576 GCA_964453955.1 uncultured Solibacteraceae bacterium
GCTTCCGATCCGCAATGCCCACCGAGGGTCCGCTCACCGACGCCGGCCTGGAAGTATGGCCGCGCGGAATATACGACCTGGTCACGCAGATTTCAAGGGAATACAATCACCCGATCATCGAAATTACCGAGAGCGGATGCGGTTATCTCGATGCCCCCGACGAAGAACAGGGTGGCCGCATTCCCGATGGGCGGCGCATCCAATGGTACCGCGAAGTGCTCGCCGAACTGGCTCGCGCAATTGCTGATGGAGCGCGGGTTCGCGCCTTTCATGCCTGGACCCTTCTCGACAACTTCCAATGGGCGGAGGGTTACACCGAGCGCTATGGATTGATTTATACGGATTTTCGCAACCAGAAACGTACGATCAAGGATTCGGGCCTTTGGTACGGCCGTGTGGCGGCCTCCAATCGGCTCAATGTTTGAGGCTGGTAGCCAAAGAACAGGCGCATAGGCGGGGATAAGACCGAAACGCTCCGGTTGCTTCTTTCACTGCCACAGCCGCAGCATCACCACGCCGCCCTTGGGCGGAGTCACGGTAAACGAATCTCGCAATACGCCGAGGTCCTTGTGCGCCCACAGATCGCGCGCATGCACCGGACCGGCAAAGCCCAGGTCCTTGAACGCAACCGTCACCGGCTGGGGTACATCGTCGGTGACATAGTTGAAGATGGCCAGCGCCTTTTGGCCTCCAGCGAGTGCCCGCACCCACACCTGCGGTGGTCCCAACCGGAAGCCCTGCACGCCCATCGCGTCCTGATCCACCCCAATCACTTCCCCATTCATCAGGATGCTTCCGATCGTCTCGTCCATCTTGCTCAGGTCATTTCCGGCGAGCAACGGCGCCGCCAGGATGGCCCACAAACTCATCTGCGTCCGGTACTCGTCGGCTGACATGCCTCCGTTGCCGATCTCCAGCATGTCAGGATCGTTCCAGTGCCCCGGCCCCGCATATTTCTCAAGTCCGGCCTGCGAGAAACCAATCAAAGCCATGCTGCGGAAGCTGTCGCTGATGTCATCGGTGGTCCGCCACAGGTTTCCCCCCACCTGCGCGCCCCATTCCCACACCGATTCCATACCGTACTGGCAAATGCTGAACACAATGGGCCGGCCGGTCTCCACGAGCGACTGATGCATCCGGGCATACGCATTCACCATCATCGCCTCTCCCTTCGTGCGATCGTATTGTGGGCTCTTCAACTCCATCACGTCGCGCAGGCCGCAGAGATCGTACTTCAGGAAATCGACTCCCCACGAAGCATACGTGGCGGCGTCCTGCTCTTCGTGTCCATAGCTGCCCTCGTATCCGGCGCAGGTCTTCGGTCCGGGAGAGGAGTAGATACCAAACTTCAAACCCTTGGAGTGGATGTAATCGCCAAGAGCCTTCATGTCAGGAAATTTGCTGTTGGCGTGGATATTTCCAGCCGCGTCGCGCTGCCCCTCCCAGGTGTCGTCGACGTTGACGTAGATGTAGCCCGCGTCGCGCATCCCGCTCGACACCAGCACATCGGCGGTAGCGCGGACGTCTGCATCCGTCACCTTTTCGGCAAAGTGATTCCAGCTGTTCCATCCCATCG
>CAYVPZ010000918.1:0-1568 GCA_964453955.1 uncultured Solibacteraceae bacterium
TCGAGGAAGAGTATCTTCGGCGTGTGCAGGAATCCGCGGGCGATCTCCAGCCGCTGCTTCATGCCGCCGGAAAACTTCTTCACCTGATCGTTGCGGCGTTCCCACAACTCGAACAGCTTCAGCAATTCCTCGGTGCGGCGGCGACGAACCTTGTGGGGCACGTGATAAAGGACGCCGTGCACCTCCATATTTTCCCAGGCGGTCAGGTCGCCGTCCAGACTGGGATCCTGGAAGACGATGCCGAACCGTTTGCGCACGTCGGTCTGGTGGGTCCGCGGGTCCAGCCCGTCCAGCTCGATGGCGCCGGAGGTGGGCTGGAGCAGCGTGGTGAGCATTCTGATGATGGTGGTTTTACCGGCGCCGTTGGGCCCCAGCAGGCCGAAGATCTCGCCCTCGGCCACATCGAAGGAAACGTCATCGACGGCGGTAAAGTCGCCAAAAGCCTTCCGCAGGTTGCGTACATGGATCATCGGCGGGGTTCTCTCTCCAAACAATACTGAACGGTTCAGTTCAGGTTGTCAAGCGGCGCCCGCCGGTGTCGCTAGCGCTTCCACTTGATGTTGCAGCCCACGCTGGGCCTTTGCTGCGGGTCCACCGCGCCGCCGCCGAGCAGGGTGTCGATGGCCGCACGCAGGTCGCGCCCGGTCACCGGCTTGCCGTTGCCGGGACGGCTGTCGTCCAACTGTCCCCGGTAGGCCAGGTTGCGCACCTCGTCGAACAGGAAGAAATCGGGCGTGCAGGCGGCGGTGTAGTCGCGGGCGGTTTGCTGCGACTCGTCGTAGCAGAACGGGAAGTTGAAGCCGAGTTCGGCGGCCATGGCGCGCAGGCCGTCCGGAGCGTCATCCGGATACGTGGCGGCGTCATTCGAGGAAATGGCCACGATGCGCAGCGACTTCCCGGCATAGTCCTTGCCAATCCGCGCCAGCTCCTTTTGCACGTGTTGCACGTAGGGGCAATGGCGGCAAATGAACATCACCAGCAGGGCTTTCGTTCCGCTGAGATCGGCGAGGCCGAGGGTCTTGCCGGAGATGAGATCGGGCAGATGAAAATCGGGAGCGGGCGTCCCGAGCTCGAGCATGGTGGATTCGGTGAGCGACATATTGTCTCCAGATACTATTCTGCGACAGACGCGGTGAAACGGTGCTCGGGCGTGGGCGGCGCGGGGCGAAAAGCGCGGGCGTGCCGCACGGTGACGGCGCCCTCTATGCGAGCCAGCGCGCGGCGGACGATGGCCGCCAGTTGCAGCGGATCGCCGATGGCGCGCAGGTTGACCACCAGCTCGTGCCCATCCTCGGGCGATGCCGCGAGATCGCCTTCGGGGAGCGGATCGTCGCCATTGGCGCAGATGCCCGCTTTCACGTAACCCGACGCCGCCCGGTCGAAGACCTTGAGGTGGGCGATGGAAATGCCCGCCGCGGTCAGCGCGGAGTCGAGATCGTCCAGCAGCGGTCCGGCGAGGGCGGCCGGGCTCAGCGGCACCCGAAGCGCGATGTCCGCGTGCAGATTGAGCCATCCCAGCGCCGCCTCGGCCTCGGCGTAGCGGGTGTAATCGACATCGAGGAGGCGGG
>CAYVPZ010000919.1:0-1562 GCA_964453955.1 uncultured Solibacteraceae bacterium
GAGGCCGGCGGTGAAACCGAAGATAAGCCAGTCCGTGCCGAGGTCGATGTAGAGCGGGCTGCCGGCGGTGCTGAGAAAACGGACCAGATAGCCGCTAAGGAACCGTGCGATGAGGGCCCCGCAGGCGGCTCCGATGGCCGCCAGAAGCAGGCTCTCGGCGAGTAGTTGGCGAACGAGGCGAAGCCGGGAAGCGCCGATGGCCAGGCGGACGGCGAGCTCGCGCGCACGGGCGTTGGCGCGGGCCAGCATGAGGGAGGCGAGGTTGGCGCAGGCGATGACCAGCACCAGACCGGCGATCCCCAGCAGGATGAGCAGAGGACGCTGGTAGGACGAGCGCAGTTCGGTCATGCCGGATGCGGCGGGATTGGCGGTCAGCTTAAACGCGAGGTAGTCTTTGGCGTTGTCGGGAGTGAAGGTGGGCGGGACGGTGGCCTCGAACAGACTGGGCGAGATGGCGCGCACGTGCGCGCTGGTGCGGGCCACGGTCCAGCCGGGCTTCATCCTTCCGATGACCGCGAGCCACCAATCAGAACGCTTCGGTGTATGCGCGTCCTCGCCATTGATGAGCGGTTCGGCACAAACGGGAATGGCCACATCGAAAGAGCGGCCGAGATCGACGCCGTAGAAGCCGACGGCGGCAACGCCGACGATCTCGAAAGGCTTGCCATCGAGGAGGATTTTGCGTCCGATGGCCGATGCCTGGCCGCCGTACTCGCGCTGCCAGTACGAATAACCGAGCACGGCTCCGGGCACGCCGCAGCCGGGGACATCGTCCGCGGTGGAGAAGACGCGGCCGAGCGCGGGAGCGACGCCGAGCGTGGTGAAGAAATCGCCGCTGGTGTAGAGCCCCTCGACATAGCGCACCTCGCCGCCGGTGGCGGTGTTGAAGCGGTGGTCGGCCCAGGCAAACACGCTGGAAAACGCCTGCTGATGGGTGCGGAACTGGTCCCAGAGAGGATAGGTGAACGTCGGGTACCGGGTGCTGAAACTGCCGCTGCAGCACTTCTGATTCGGCCCGATTTCGACCTCGGCCAATTGCTGGGGATTCGCCACGGGCAGGGCGCGGAGAAGCACCGCGTCGAGGAGGTGGAAGATGGCGGTGTTGGCGCCGATGCCCAGCGCGAGGCAGAGAATGGCCACGGTGAAGAAGCCCGGTTCGAGGCGGATGAGGCGGGCGGCGTAGCGAAGGTCCTGCCCGAGCGTTTCCAGAAATCCGATGGTGTTCATGTGGTGGACGGTCTCCCTGACGGTGGTGACATTGCCGAATTTGCTTCGCGCGGCCGAGGCGGCTTCGCGCGGATCCATGCCGCGGGCGAGGTTGTCGTCGATTTCGTGCTGCAGATAGGCGTCGAGTTCGCGGGCGAAGTCGTCATCGCGGCGCCGGCGCTGGAAATATCGGAGCAATCCCATGGCTTACTCGGTGGCCGGGCCGAGCACGCGGGAGATGGCGTTGGCGATCTGTTCCCAGCGGCTGCGCTCGCTGGCGAGATGCTTCCGGCCGGCGGAGGTGATGCGGTAATACTTGGCCTTTCGATTGTTCTCGGAGGTTCCCCAGAAGGACG
>CAYVPZ010000920.1:0-1543 GCA_964453955.1 uncultured Solibacteraceae bacterium
GCCATGATCATCGGCATGCTGCCCATGGCTTTCGGAATGGGCGAAGGCGGCGAACAGAACGCGCCGCTCGCCCGCGCCGTCATTGGCGGTCTGCTGGTGGCCACGTTCACCACGCTTTTCCTCGTGCCCATCGCCTACACGTGGCTGCGCCACGACCCCCCGATAGACTTCGACAAGCGGGTGGACGAAGAGTGGCACGAGGGCGACCAACCGCTGCAGGCCTGAACAAATGGACGACACCCAACCCCAACCGCACAATCCGCACGCCAGAGAAAATGTCGGGCACCCCGGGGCGCGTTCGCTGCTGCTCATCGGCGCGTTCATCGTGCTGGTCCTGCTGGTGCTGGCGATTGTCGGCATCATCCCGCGGCAACGCCGTGTGAAGGCGGCCGACGACGCGGCCAAAGAGGCCCGCGAGACGCTGCCCACCGTGCTGGTGGCGCCCGCCCGCCGCGCGCCCTCCGTCACCGAACTGCTTCTGCCCGGCGACATCACGCCATTGACGGAAGCCTCCATCTACGCGCGCTCTTCCGGCTACGTGCGGAAGCGTCTGGTGGATATCGGCGACCATGTCCGCGTTGGGCAGCTCCTCGCGACAGTGGAGGCGCCGGATCTGGACCAGCAGGTGGCCCAGGCCCGCGCCGCCGTCGCCCAGGCCCAACAGCAGCTCGCGCAGGCGCAGGCGCAACTCGTGCAGAGCAACGCGCAGCTCGAGCTGGCGCGCGTCACCCGCGACCGTTACGCCATCCTCGTAAAGAAAGGAGCGCTTTCCCGCCAGGACGGAGACAATCAGGAAACCAACTTCCAGACCGCGCAGGCCACCGTGGGCGCTTTTGCGGCCAACGTCCATGCGGCCGAGGAGAACGTGCGCGCCGCGCGGGCCAGTCTCGACCGTCTGATCGCCCTGCAGGGGTACGAAGAGGTGACCGCCCCCTTCGCGGGCATCATTACCGCGCGCCTGGTGGATCAGGGCTACTTCATCTCCGCCGCCGGCGCCAGCTCCGGACCCGCCCCCACGGGCCTCGGCGGGAGCACGCCCGGAGCCACCGCGGGCGCGTCCGCGGGAGGCGAGCTCTTCCGCCTGGCGCAGATCGGCACGCTGCGCATCCTCATCAACGTGCCGCAGACCGACGCGGCGGGAATCCGCGTGGGGCAGGATGCCGACGTCCTGCTCGCGGAGTTTCCGGGCCGTCCCTTCTCCGGGCGGGTCACGCGAACCGCCAACTCGCTGGACATCAACACGCGCACGCTGCTCACCGAGGTCGAGGTGCAGAATCCACAATCGGCCCTGCTGCCGGGCATGTTCGCTCAGGTCCGCCTACGCAGCCAGCGAGCCCACCCGCCGGTTCTGATCCCTGGGGATGCCGTGATTGCGGGCGCGGAAGGGCTCTCCGTGGCCATTCTGCGAGATTCGAGGATTCATATTCAGCGCATCCAGGAGGGTCGCGACAACGGCACGCAGGTGGAAGTGACCAGCGGTCTGGAGGGATGGGAGTACGTGGTGGTGAATCCCAGCGACGTGGTGCATGAAGGGGTGCTGGTT
>CAYVPZ010000921.1:0-1540 GCA_964453955.1 uncultured Solibacteraceae bacterium
ACGGCGCCATGGAGTACACCATCGTGGTGGCCGCCACCGCGTCCGATCCGGCGCCCATGCAGTACGTCTCGCCGTACTCGGGCTGCGCCATGGGCGAGTACTTCCGTGACAAGGGTGGGCACGCCCTGTGCATCTACGACGATCTTTCCAAGCACGCCGCGGCGTATCGCGAGATCTCGCTGCTGCTGCGCCGTCCGCCCGGCCGCGAAGCCTACCCCGGCGATGTGTTCTACCTGCACAGCCGTTTGCTGGAGCGCGCCGCCAAGCTGTCGAACGAGAATGGCGGCGGGTCGCTCACGGCGCTGCCGTTCATCGAAACGCAGGCCGGCGACGTCTCCGCGTACATTCCGACCAATGTTATTTCTATTACCGACGGGCAGATCTTCCTGCAGTCCGATCTGTTCAACTCCGACGTGCGTCCGGCCGTGAACGTGGGCATCTCGGTGAGCCGCGTGGGCGGGAACGCGCAGGTGAAGGCCATGCGCCAGGTGGCCGGGTCGCTTCGTCTGGAGCTGGCGCAGTATCGCGCGCTGGAAGCTTTCGCGCAGTTCGGCTCCGATCTGGACAAGGCCTCGCAGCAGCAGTTGAACCGGGGCGTGCGCCTGGTGGAGATTCTGAAACAAAACCAGTACTCGCCGCTGCCGGTGGAGAAGCAGATTCTGGTGATTTTCGCCGGAACCAACGCGTATCTGGACGACCTGCCGGTGGAGCTCTGCCGCACCTTTGAAGCCGAGCTGTATGGCTTCGTGGACAACGCCCATCCGGAAATTCTGAACGAAATCCGCGAGAAGAAGGTGCTTAGCGACGAGCTGAAAAACGCGATCCACGCCATGCTGAAGGAGTTCAAGCAAAAGTTCGTGGCCGAGGACGTGAAGGCAGCGAAAGTTTAGGGGATTGGCCGCCGATGAACACAGATAAACACAGAGTAAAGGAACACGAGTTATCGGCGTTTATCTGCGTTCATCGGCGGCTAAATAGAATATGCCCAGTTTGATCGAAATTCGCCGGCGCATCCGGTCGGTCAGGAACACGCAGCAGATCACCAAGGCCATGAAGATGGTTTCGGCGGCGAAGCTGCGCCGGGCCCAGGACCGGGTGATCGCGGCGCGGCCCTACGCCCGCATGCTGGATCACATGGTCCGCGACCTGGCCCAGGCGGCGGCGGGAACCGATGTGGTGGCCAGCCATCCGCTGCTGGCGGTTCGTCCCGAGAAGAAGATCCAGCTTGTACTGGTCACCGCGGATACCGGTCTCGCCGGCGGCTTCAATTCGAACATTATTAAACTCTCGCAGAAGTTCATTGCCGAGCACTCCGATGCCGAGGTGATCCTGGAACTGGTGGGCCGCAAGGGGCGCGATTTCTTCCGGCGCCGCCACGCCAGCATCTCCGGCGAGCACACCACGTTGTTTCTGCGCGGCGCCGTGGAGGCCGCTCCGGCGCGGGCCATCGCCAGGGCGATTGTCGAGAGGTTCTCGAAGGCCGAAGCCGACGCGGTCTACATCGCCGTCAACAATTTCAGGAGCGTGCTCTCGTCGAACC
>CAYVPZ010000922.1:0-1535 GCA_964453955.1 uncultured Solibacteraceae bacterium
CGATGAGACGCAGTGCGGTGTCGGGCGCACCGGCCGCTACTTCGGCTATCAACTAATTGAGCCGGCCGTTCTGCCCGACGTCATGGTGACGGCGAAGCCGCTGGCGTGCGGCCTCCCCTTGGGATGCATCGTGGCCAACGAGCGGGCGGCGGCGGCCATCGCCCCGGGCATGCACGGGTCCACGTTCGGCGGCAACGTGCTGGCCTGCCGCGTGGCCTTGGAATTCGCGGATATCCTGGACGAATTGCTGCCACATATCGTCCAGGTGGGCGGCTATTTCCACATGAAACTGGATGAAATGGCGAAACATTTCCATTGCATCCAGGAGGTGCGCGGGGTGGGGCTGATGCTGGGCGTGGAGCTTGCATTTTCGGGCAAGCAGATTGTACTGGACGCCATGGCGGAAGGACTGCTGATCAACGCGACGCACGACACCGTGCTGCGCTTCCTGCCGCCGTACATCATCACCGAAGAACTGGTAGACCGGGCCGTGGCCACGCTCACCAAAGTGCTGCGCAACGCGAAGCCGCAGGGCTGAAGGGGTGGAATGCTTTCCTGGCTATTCCCGCCGCCGCTTGAAAACGGCACTGCCGCGCCCGATTTCACGCTGCCCGATCAGCTTGGCCAGCCCGTTCATCTGGCGGACCTTCGCGGCCACAACGTCGTGCTGGTGTTCTATCCGGGCGACGATACCACCGTCTGCCGCCGGCAATTGTGCGAGTTTCGGGATTCGTGGGGGCAGGCTCGGGAGCGCAATACCCTGGTGTTCGGCGTGAACCCGCAAACCGCGGCCAGCCACCAGCGCTTCCAGGCGCGCTACACGTTTCCGTTTCCGTTGCTGGTGGATCATGGCCAGAGGGTGGCCTCGCTATACAAGGCGGGTGGCCTGATTGTGCGCCGAACGGTTTATTTGATCGGCCCCGACGGCGTCATCCGCTGCGCACGCCGCGGAAAGCCGCCCGTGAGTGAAGTACTGGAGGCGGCGGCGTAACCATGGCCGAAGCGAACACATGCCCGTCCTGCCGGGGAAAGGGCGGCTGGGAAGAGAACTGCACGCGTTGTGGCGGCACGGGCCTGGTCGGCGGCGGCAATGCGTGTCCGCAGTGCTACGGCACGGGGAACCGCTGGCACAAATGCCCTTCCTGCGGCGGTAAGAAGAAATAGATCGGCCAACCATGCCGGAAACCCACACGCACCTTGTCGTCGGCACGCCCTGCTACGGCGGTCAGGTAACCACGGCCTACGCCAGTTCGCTGCTGATGCTGCAACACGCGTGCCTGCGGCGCGGCGGCACCGATCTCACGGTGCTGATGCAGGCCGGCGACGCCCTGATCACCCGCGCGCGGCAGAACCTGGTGGCGCATTTCCTCGATAACGCCACGGCCACCCATCTTCTGTTCGTCGACGCGGACATCGGTTTCGATCCGGATCAGGTATTCCGCCTCGTGGACTGCGACGCGGACATGACCGCGGCCGCCTACCCGATCAAGCGCGTCGACTGGGCGAAGTTCGGAGCGCTGGCCCGGGCCGGGCGC
>CAYVPZ010000923.1:0-1528 GCA_964453955.1 uncultured Solibacteraceae bacterium
GCCAGTCGTAGAAGAGCTGGTCGCCCAGCCCGGCCTTCGAAATGGTCTTCAGAAACCGGGCCGGGATGATCTGATCGGTGTCGATATTGTCGATCGGCAGCGTCACGAACTGGCTTTCAAACGGCGTGAACTTTTCCATTGAGCAGTTTCCTTACGTCGGTTACCGCGCCCACAACGGCGCTGGCGGCGGCGGTCAGCGGGCTGGCCAGAAACGTGCGGCCCCCCTTGCCCTGACGGCCTTCAAAATTACGATTGCTGGTGGAGACGCTGTATTCGCCGGGCTGGAGCTGATCGCCGTTCATGGCGATGCACATGGAGCAGCCCGCTTCCCTCCACTCGGCGCCGGCCTCGCGGAAAATGCGATCGAGCCCTTCGGCCTCGGCCTGGCGCTTGATCTCCTGCGACCCGGGCACCACCATGGTGCGCACGCCCGGCGCAACCTTGCGGCCCTTCAGCACGCCGGCCGCGCTGCGCAGGTCGGAGATGCGCGAGTTGGTACAGCTTCCGATGAACACCACGTTGACGGCATGACCCTCAATGGGCGTGCCCGGCTGGAGGTCCATGTAGCGCAGAGCCTTGGCCAAAGAATCGCGCTCCAGCGGATCGGATAGCGAGGACGGGTCGGGAACGGCGCCCGAAATGGGCATGCCCATGCCCGGGTTGGTGCCGAACGTGACCATCGGTTCGAGAGCCGATGCGTCGATGGTCACCGAGCGATCGTACACGGCGCCTTCGTCGGTGGGGAGCTGCTTCCAGCGCTCGATCGCAGCCTCCCATGCCGAACCCTTCGGCGCGAACGGCCGGCCACACAGGAAGTTGTATGTGGTGTCGTCAGGTGCGACAAGGCCGGCCCGCGCACCGCCCTCGATGGACATGTTGCACACGGTCATGCGCTCTTCCATGGACAGCGCGCGGATGGCCGGGCCGGTGTATTCGATCACGCAGCCGGTGCCCCCGCCGATGCCGATCTTCGCGATGAGCGCCAGGATGATGTCCTTGGCGCCAACGCCCATGTGCAGCGTGCCGTCCACCCGCACCTGAAACGTCTTCGACTCCTGCTGCAGCAGGCACTGGGAGGCCAGCACGTGCTCCACCTGGCTGGTGCCGATACCGAAGGCCAGCGCGCCGAACGCGCCGTGCGTGGCCGTGTGACTGTCGCCGCACACCAGCGTCATGCCCGGTTGCGTCAGGCCCTGCTCGGGGCCGATCACGTGCACGATGCCCTGATGGTCGCTGTGCAGACCGAAGAAGGGGATGCCGAACTCCGTGCAGTTGGTCTCGAACTGGTTCACCTGCGCCGCGGCGATGGGATCGACAATGGGCAGCGAGCGCGGCGTGGTGGGAATGCTGTGGTCCACCGTGCCGAAGGTGCGCTCGGGCCGGCGCACTTTCAGGCCGCGCTCGCGCAGCCCGGAGAAGGCCTGCGGCGAGGTGACTTCGTGGACCAGGTGCAGGTCGATATAGATAAGGGCCGGCGCGCCGGGGTTTTCGGCGACCACGTGGCTGTCCCAGATTTTTTCAACGATGG
>CAYVPZ010000924.1:0-1510 GCA_964453955.1 uncultured Solibacteraceae bacterium
GTCGCGTTGTAAATCGGACTCCGCTACTCGACCGTGACGGTGGCGTTTGCGGTGACCGTCTCCCCTTTGGCGTTCTTCGCGGTCAGCGTGTACGAGGTGGTGCGTCGCGGCGCGATGTCGATGCAGCGGCTCAGCGCGGGTTTCCACGGTCCCAGATCCGGCTCGATGACCACCGATGCCGCATTGTTGACGCCATAGCATAGGCTCACGTGCGCGCCGCGATGGATGGTCCCGGGGCTGGCGTAGAAGGCGAGGAGTGTGAGCTTGTCGCCTCCCAGCCGATCCAGCAGCTCGCGGTCGGCTTTGCCCTGTTGGCGTTCGGCTTCCCGTTCCTCTTCGCGGGCCTGTTGGTGTCTTGCCAGAAACACCCAGCCGGTCCAGAGCAGGGCCAGCACGACGACCACGGTGGTCCACGGAAGCAACGGCCGCAACAGGGTCGAGACGCGGGATTCGCGGTCATCGTTCGCCACAAAGCCATTATCCTGCTTCGAAGGACCGGCGGCGCGCGTCACTAAAATATGGAACGTTTTCTCGATGGGCAGGTAGTGATGGTCACCGGCGGTACCAAGGGGATCGGCCGGGCCATCGCCGCCGCGGTGCTCGGGGCAGGCGCCAGCGTGGCCATCTGCGGGCGCAATCGCGGCGAACTGGACCGGGCAACGGCCGATCTCCAGAACCGTGCGCCAGCCAACACTCGCGTCGTGGGTGCAGTTTGTGACGTTGGAATACCAGATCAGGTTCGATCTCTGTTCGAAATTGTCGATAAGGAATTCGTAGGTATCGATGTTTTGGTGAATAACGCCGGGGTGGGCGTTTTCGGCAAAACGGCTGACTTGAGCATCGAGCAATGGCGGCAGACTATGGACACTAACCTCTCGGGCGCCTTCTACTGTTCGCGGGAAGCCCTGCAACGCTTCCGGGCCCGGGGTGCTGGGTACATTATCAACATCTCCAGTCTGGCGGGGAAGAACCCGTTCGCCGGGGGAGCCGCTTACAACGCTTCGAAGTTCGGACTGAATGGTTTCAGCGAGGCGATGATGCTCGATCATCGGCATGACAACGTGCGCGTCAGCTATATCATGCCGGGCAGTGTGGATACATCGTTCGGCGGGGACAGTAATTCAGCTGACTGGAAAATTGCTCCCTCCGACATTGCGGAGATTGTAATCGGTTTATTGCGGATGCCCGCGCGCACGCTGGTGAGCCGGGTCGAGGTCAGACCCTCGAAACCGACGAAGTAGTGGGAGTGACCGCGTCGTCAGCAACTGGCACGCAAGTTGCTCATGGAAGAACGGAGCGCTTGGGAAAGAGGCCGAATATGGTGAAAACGAATATCCCCCTGGATCCGGCGAGAACGGGGCGCGAGGCAGAGAGCCTGGAAGGCAGTCTGCACAAGCTCATCGTAGGCCAGGACGACGCGATTCAACAGATCGTGAACATCTATCAGATGCATCTCACCGGAATGAGTGCTCCCGGCCGGCCGATTGGAAACTTTCTGTTCCTCGGGCCC
>CAYVPZ010000925.1:0-1507 GCA_964453955.1 uncultured Solibacteraceae bacterium
CCGCGTGAAAAACGGACACCCCATGATGCCGCGCGTCACCGGTCTGGGCTGTACCGCAACCGCCCTTACCGGCGCGTTCGCCGCCGTCAACGCATCCCCCCTGCAGGCCGCCGCGCACGCCATGGCGGTGATGGGCATCGCCGGGGAACTGGCCGGCGTGGACTGCCCCGGCCCGGGCAGTTTCCAGGTGCGCTTTCTCGACGCACTCTACCGGCTGCGCGAATCCGACATTCACGACCGGCTGAGGATGGAGTGAAGCGCGCGCTCGACTGGCGCCTGTACCTGGTCACCGACCGGCGCATCGCCTCCCCACGTTCGATTGAAGACGTCGTCGCCGCGGCCGTACGCGGCGGCGTCACCGCGGTGCAGCTTCGGGAGAAGGAATGCGCCACCCGCGAATTCGTCGAGCTGGCCAGAAAGCTGAAGGCCATGTTCACGCCGCTGGGCGTTCCGCTCATCGTGAATGACCGCGCCGACGTGGCTCTAGCCGCGGGCGCGGATGGCGTCCACGTAGGGCAGTCGGACATGGATTGCCGCGATGTGCGCGCGCTGCTTGGGCCCGGCGCGATCGTCGGGCTCTCGGTGGAAACCCCGGAGCAGGCGGAGCAGGCCGCCGGGTTGCCGGTGGATTACCTTGGCGTTGGCCCCATCTTCTCGACGCCTACCAAGACCGATGCGGCGCCCGCGTGGGGAATCGAACAACTCGCGGCGCTGCGGCGGCGGACGCGGCAGGCGCTGGTGGCCATCGGAGGCATTCACGCCGGGAATGCCGGGCAGGTGAGGGAAGCTGGCGCCGACGGCATCGCGGTGGTTTCGGCGATCTGCGCGGCCGGCGATCCGGAGGTGGCAGCGCGCGAACTGCGGCGTCAGTTGGTCTGATATGCTGGCTCTTCCAAGGAGGTCAAAATGACTCCGCAAGAAGTCATCGAATTCGCGAAACAACAGGACGCCCGCCAGATCGATCTGCGATTCACCGATCTGCCCGGCATTTCTCAGCATGTTTCGTATCCCATTAGTCAACTGAGCGAGTCCTCGTTTGAGGAGGGCTTCGGCTTCGACGGATCGAGCATTCGCGGCTGGGCCGCCATCAACGAGAGCGACATGCTGCTGGTTCCGGACGGCTCCACGCTCTACATGGATCCCTTCACGGAAATGCGGACGCTGGTGATGACCGCCGACGCGATCGACCCCATCACCCACCAGCACTATGAGCGCGACCCGCGCTGGATCGCGAAAAAGGCCGAGTTATACCTGAAAAACAGCGGCATCGCCGATGCCGCTTACTTTGGCGCCGAGGCCGAGTTTTTCATCTTCGACAATATCCGCTTCGACCAGAACCAGCATTGCGGCTTCTACTTCATCGACGCCGAGGAGGGCCGCTGGAACTCCGGCCGCAAGGAGAACAACCTCGGCTACCGCCCGCGCTACAAGGAAGGCTACTTCCCGGTTCCCCCCACCGACCATTATCAGGACCTGCGCTCGGAAATGGTGCAGACCATGATCGACT
>CAYVPZ010000926.1:0-1507 GCA_964453955.1 uncultured Solibacteraceae bacterium
CGGAAGCTCGACCACGTTCACGCCGCGGCTACGCTCTCCGATCCGAGGGCAATTCCAGGGAATCGCCTGGAGGCGCTTGGCGGCGACCGGCGGGGGCAGGTTCAGCATCCGAATCAACGACCAGTGGCGGGTCTGCTTCCGCTGGGTCGATTCCGAAGCGGTCGCGGTCGAGATTGCAGACTACCACTGAGAGAGAGATTATGGGCACCAGGAACAAGACAATGGCTCCAGTCCATCCGGGCGAAACGCTTCGGGAGGACTTCCTGAGCCCGCTTGGCCTGACGGCGAACGGCCTGGCGATGGAGTTGCGTGTGCCGGCTACCCGGGTGAACGATATCGTGCGCGGCAGGCGGGCCATTACAGCGGACACCGCGCTCCGCCTGGCGCGCTACTTCGGCACGACGCCACAATTCTGGATGAACCTCCAGGCAAACTACGAACTGGAGGTTGCAGAGGACGAGCGCGGCTCCGAGATCGCGGACCGGGTCAGGCCACACCGGGCGGCCTGATTCTCAGGACGTAGATGACCCAGGGAGCGATCGAGGTCTCTGTCCGCCACTCGCAGGGGTCGTCGTCGCGTCCGAGCGGTGTATAGCGAGCAACGAGGTCGAGCCCGGATGCGGCAAACAGGTTCACGTAGTCTTCGTGGAACCACACAAGGTCTACCACGGGGCGCTCGTCCCCGACGTCCTTCATCACGATCCGGACCGTCTCCCCGCTTTTCGCACGGCGGTTTTCCGGGAAATCCTTCGTGGTGAACGACGCCCACTCGTGCGTGTAGATCTCGGGTGTGGATCCGAGCAGGACGATCCGTCCTTCAGTATTCAGCAAGCGCCGAAGGCCGCGTAACAGCTCACACCGCCTGACGGAATCGGGAATGTTGTCAAAAGCGAATGCGGACAAAATCAGGTCGAAGCGGGCCGGCTCGAAAGCGCTGAAGTCGCCATCGTCGACCACTCGATAGGTTCCGCCCGGGTCGGCGTTTTTCGCCAGTTGGATCATGCTGCTCGATACGTCGATGCCGATCGCGTCGAAACCGAGCTTCTTCAGGAACCTGGTGGACCGGCCGGCGCCGCAGCCGAAATCGAGAGCTTCGCGTCCGCTGACGCACGCGGCTATGATCTTGGGCAGATCGCGATATGCCAGATAGTAAGTGCCGGGAAACTCGAGGGCCGCGTACGCTTCCGCTCTCGCAGCATCGTCGTACACATTGGAAAATGACACGGTTGCCTCCCCTTCAGGTTTCACCCCGCAATAGAGATTATTAGCATGTCGGGTCAGCTTTCATCTGAACGGTGGAATGTCCAGTGGCAGACCGCCCCGCATGAAGTAGCGCGCGAACGCCTGTGACAAGTGCTCCCTGTACGGCGGCAACCGGAGGTGCGGCGACCGGAGCGTTACGGCCGGAGTGAATCCCTACGGCAGTTGCAGCGCCAGCGACACCTGGCCGGAGGCGGAAACCTCGATGGTCCGGCCCACGCGGCGGCATGCGCCCAGGTCCGAGGGG
>CAYVPZ010000927.1:0-1503 GCA_964453955.1 uncultured Solibacteraceae bacterium
TGGATCTGCTGCACCGCGACGCGCTGCGGCTGCTGCTGGAGAATCGCACCGAGACCTGGCTGTTCGCCCTCGAATGCGCGCTGATGGCCATCCCCACCGTGCTGCTATTCAGCCGCCGGGTGCGCCACAATCCCACGTCGCTGTATTTCATGGCGCTGCTGGTGCTGTTCGGGTTCATCGCCAACCGGCTGAACGTCAGCGTCACCGGCATGGAGGCCGCCTCCGGCGTGCACTACGTGCCGCGCTGGACGGAAGTGGCCATCACGCTGGCCATCTGCGCCCTCGGGTTCGCGGTGTTCCGGTGGGCGGTGCTGAACCTGCCGGTGTTTCAAGAGAAGGAATAAAGGGAATAAAGGGAATAAAGGGAATAAAGGGAATAAAGGGAGTAAAGGAAATAAAGGGAATCAATGGATTAGCGAGTACACGGTACGAAGGGAGCAACCCCGGGCAGCGCGCTCCCTTTACCTCCCTGTACTCCCTTTACTCCCCTTATTTCCTTTGCCAATGACCCTCGCGCGGAAACTCACGCTCAGCCTGGTGGCCGGGGCGGCGGTGATCTTCACTGGCTTCGGCTACCTCAATCTCCGTCTGCAACGCCGCCATCTCGAAGAAACCGCGCTCGACAGCGCCGACCGCATCGGCGACATCATCCAGCGCAGCACCCGCTATCAGATGCTGCACAACGACCGCGAAGCGATGTTCCAGACCATCCGCGAGATCGGCAGCGAGCCGGGCATCCAGCGCATTCGCATCTTCAACAACGAGGGACGCATCAGCTTCTCCACCGACCCCGCCGAATCGGGCCGCGTGGTGGACAAGACCGTGGAGGCCTGCTACGCCTGCCACCAGCAGGGCAAGCCGCTAACGCACATCGAAGGCCGCGAACGCTCGCGCATTTTCCACGTGGGCGGCGATCGCGTGCTAGGGGTTATTCGTCCCATCGATAACGACCCCTCCTGCTGGAACGCCGCCTGCCATTTCCATTCACCCGAACAGCGCGTGCTGGGGGTCATCGACACGCATCTGTCGCTGGCCCGCATCGACGCGCGCATGGCCCAGCATCTGGCGCAGCTCACCGAGGCCACGGCGCTGGCGCTGGCGTTGGTCTGCGGCATCAGCATGGTGTTCGTGTGGCGTCTGGTGTCCAGTCCTCTGCGTGAGCTGGTCAATGGCATGCGCCGCATCGCCAGCGGCAAGCTGGACCAGCGGGTTACCGTGCACTCCGACGACGAGCTGGGTGAAGTGGCCGAAGCGTTCAATCGCATGGCCGCGGCACTCGCCCAGGCCAACGAGGAAGTGACCGCGTGGACGCGCACTCTGGAGCAGCGGGTGGAACAGAAGGCCGGCGAGCTGGAGCGCGCCCACAGGTTCATGGCCACCAGCGAGCGGCTGGCCTCGCTGGGCCGCCTGGCCGCCACCGTTGCGCACGAGGTGAACAACCCGTTGTTCGGCATTCTCACCTACGCGCGGCTCACCCGCAAGGACGTGGAACGGGCCGCCCCG